>JABDLQ010000435.1 GCA_013002925.1 Gammaproteobacteria bacterium
GGCGTATACACCCGATAAAATGGTGGAGCAATACCTGAATATTTACCAGGCGGAAATGAACGACTAGCGGGGTAGACCTGATTTCGCGGTTTCATTAAAAATCAGGATTTGCAGGCTGGCGGACTGGGCGGCGGTAAGCGTGATATCACAGTACAGCTGTATGCTTGCTGCCTGGCTGTTATTCGAGTAGAAACCGCAAGACGTATTGAACCAGCGGGCAGGCGGGTATCAAAGACAGGCTGGCGACGCTCCAGGGACGGCAGCGACGGCCGTATAGCAAATGTAAACAGGAGATCAGATTGATTATTGTGACTGGTGGCGCCGGATTTATTGGCAGTAACTTGCTGCGTTATTTGAATAGCGTGTCGCAGGAACCGATTCTGGTGGTGGATGACCTCACCGACGGCAGCAAGTTTCGCAACCTGGTGGGCGTACAAATCGCTGACTACATGGACAAGGATGAATTTCTTGGTCGTGTTCAGACCGGGCAGGATTTTGGCTCGGTCAGTTATGTGCTTCATCAGGGTGCCTGTTCGGATACGACCGAGTGGAACGGTCGCTTGATGATGGCGGATAATTATCACTATTCGCGGGCAGTGCTGGATTTCTGTCAGGCGCACGAAGTGCCATTAATTTACGCTTCTTCAGCGGCCGTGTACGGTGCGAGTGAGCAGTTCAGCGAACACCCGCGCAATGAACAACCGCTAAACGTGTACGGATACTCCAAACTGCTTTTCGATCAGTATGTTCGTCGCATGCAGGCGACAGCACGCGCGCAGATAGTCGGGCTGCGATACTTCAATGTGTACGGGCCGAATGAGAAGCATAAAAAAAGCATGGCCAGTGTGGCGTTTCATTTTGATCAACAAATCCGGCAATCAGGAGTGTGCCGCCTGTTTGCCGGCCATGACGGTTATGCCGCCGGTGAACAGCAGCGTGATTTCGTCTATGTCGGTGATGTCTGCAAAGTGGTCAGTTGGTTTATGGAGCATGCCGACAAATCCGGCATATTCAATGTGGGTACCGGACGCAGCCAGTCGTTCAATGACGTGGCCAACGCGGTCATCCGCTGGCACGGCGCAGGCGACATTGAGTACATCCCGTTTCCGGAACATCTCGAGGGCCGGTATCAAAGTTTTACGCAGGCAGACCTTACGGATCTGCGGCACGCCGGATATCGTGATGAGTTTGCGGATGTCGCCACAGGTGTCACTGCGTATCTCGATGCCGAAAATCCGTAGCGTATCTGATGACGCGGCCTGAATGAGCGTGAACACTCGCCGGATACTGGTCGTGGGGCCGGCATGGGTTGGCGATATGGTCATGTCTCAGTCGCTGATCGGGGTGCTGCAGCAACAGTTTCAGGATGCTCAGATCGATATGCTGGCACCAGGGTGGTCATTACCACTGGTAGCACGCATGCCGGGCGTGCATAAAGGTATTGCGATGCCTTTAGGGCATGGAGAGTTTGGCTGGTCGGTGCGCAAAAAGCTGGGTGTGGAGCTACGAGAGTCACACTATCATCAGGCGATTGTTCTGCCGCGTTCGCTAAAGGCTGCGCTGGTGCCGTTTCATGCACGCATTCCACTTCGCACCGGCTATTTGGGAGAACACCGGTTTCTGTTGCTAAATGACATACGCCGGATGGATAAACAGCGCTTGAATACCACCCAAAAGCGGTATTCCGCTCTTGGCCTGCCAAAGAATGCTGCGTTACCTGCGGAACTCCCGGCGCCCCGACTATCCATTGACGCGGATAAGGCTCGGCAATTGAGAACAAAATGGCTACCTGGTGCGAATACTATCGCGGCCATTGTGGCATTAATGCCGGGAGCGGAGTTCGGGCCTGCCAAGCAATGGCCGCTGGCGCATTTTCGTGAACTGGCCAAATCATTGTGCGAGGCAGGTCACCAGATCGTGATCCTGGGGTCGGAAAAAGAGCGGCTGCTCGGTGACACCATCGCAGTGGGCCTCGGCCAAAGAGCCCGAAATCTGTGTGGTAAAACCAAACTGGTCGATGCAGTTGATTTGCTCTCGCTGGCAGCAGCAGCAGTGAGCAATGATTCCGGGCTTATGCATGTTGCCGCGGCGGTCAATACGCCGGTCGTTGCTATTTATGGCAGTTCCTCACCGTACTTCACTCCGCCACTGGCGGCCAATGCCCGGGTAATCTACAAGGGACTTGGCTGCAGCCCGTGTTTCAAACGGACCTGTCCGCTTGGCCACACTCGCTGCCTGTATGAAATCTTGCCTGTGGAAGTCGATGAGGCAGTCAATAGTCTTCTGGCGGAGTCAGCGAAGCCCGGTAGCGCATAAATTCCTGCAATCGCGCACTCACATCTTCCGGCCGGATCAGTTCCATGGCGCGTGGGTCACGAACACGCTGACCCCAACGCACCTGTGCAACACTTTTTCCATTGTAGATCGCCAGCGCGTCTGGATAGCGATCGACCGCCCAGCGTTGACTGTTGTACGCCCCCGTGCGCCAGCGATTGGAGGTTGCAAAAAGCCCGATGACCGGAGTGCCAACGGCATTCGCCATGTGCGCGGGGCCGGAATCCGGGCATAGCAGCACATCCGCTTTTGTCAAAAGGGCGAGCAACTGCGGCAAGCTGGTTTTACCAATCAGGTTGATTACGGGTTCCGTGGCCAGCGCGCTGATGTTTTTACCATAGTCGCGTTCCACGGGTGTCTGCCCTCCCGTGAGTACAACCTCGAGGCCATGCTTGCGCACGGCATCATCCACAATCCGGGAGTAATGCTCCGCCGCCCAGTTCCTGAAATTCTGGCGCCGATCGCTGCTGCATGGGCTAATGATCAGGGTCGGCTGTTCGCAATATCGGGAGGCAAATTCGACCGCATCATCGGCCAGGGGAATGCACCACTGTGGTGGTTCGGGCGTGATTCCAAGAGACCCGAGAAAACCCA
The DNA here is from genome assembly GCA_013002925.1 of Gammaproteobacteria bacterium. Classification (GTDB taxonomy): domain Bacteria; phylum Pseudomonadota; class Gammaproteobacteria; order Steroidobacterales; family SZUA-146; genus SZUA-146. Next base: position 2,929 of record JABDLQ010000435.1, read on the forward strand.
GAAAGCCATCGACCACGTGAGCACGCTCTGCCGGGGCGGTGGTTTCGCTGCTGAACAGCCATTGGAAATCGCGTGCCCTTGAACGATCGAATCCGATCTTGCGTGTGGCGCGCACGTGGCGGCTGATCAGGTTTGCACGCATGGATGCATGCATATGCAAAAATACATCAAACGTGCGGCTCTGCAATTGACGGACCAGTTGCCGGCGCTCACGGCGGCCCGCCTGTTTGTCGACAGTGATAAACTCGACATCGGGAAGAGTCTGCAGCAATGACCATTCGGTCTTGCCGATGATCCAGGTGATTCTGGCTTCGGGAAACGCGTTACGCAACTGGTGTATAACAGGAACTATGTTACAGGTGTCACCAATTGCCGATAACCGGAGCACGCAAATATCAAGTGGCTTTCGGGTGGTCATGGCAACACGCACCGTACAGATGAGGCATGGGAGAGCGTAACGGATGGAGAACGTCAGCGCAAAACCCTTCGTCCCGCGAACGGCCATACCGGTACAGACTGTGAAAACCCCGACGTCCGCCATGTTGTTCAACACGGATGCCGGACTGTCATGTAGTGAAGAACTGTTTGGAATAGAGTATTGGCAGAAACGCCATACCGCCCGTGCAACGGACAGCGGACGAGGTGCTGCCTGGTTTGTCCGGCATGAGGATGATCATCTGGTGTTACGACATTTTCGGCGGGGTGGTATGTTGCAGCGGCTGTCAGGCGACAGATATCTGTTCACAGGGTTGTCACGCACGCGCAGCTTTGCGGAATTCAGATTGCTCTGCGAAATGTGGCGCCGTGGGTTGCCGGTACCTGAACCTGTCGGTGCCCGAATACATCGTCATGGAGTCATGTATACGGCAGATTTGCTGATGGGGAGAATAACGCCCGCGGAAAGTTGGTCCGGGCAACTGGCAGACACGCTGGATCAACCCCGGTTATGGGCAGCGATTGGTAGAATGATTGCGGATTTTCATGCGCATGGTGTATGTCACGCGGACCTCAATGCACATAACATTCTGATCAACCCCGATGAGCGTACCTGGTTGATTGATTTTGATAAAGGTTCGCTGCAAAAGGCGACCGCCTACAGATGGCGCCAGCGCAATCTGGCGCGGTTGCAGCGCTCCGTTGAAAAACTTCTGCGAAATGCTTACAGCCGGGCTGACTGGCGCGACAACTGGTCAATTTTGCAGGACGCCTACAGCCGCCGGTTCATGGAGTGGCGTCATTCCTCGTCCGTATAGACACCGGCGGCGCCTTTAAAACGCCGGTGAATCCACAGATACTGTTCCGGCGCGGCTTTGATGTGTTCTTCAAACACCTGATTAACTCGCGTGGCGTTTGCTTCTTTATCGGGACCCGGGAAGTCTTCCAGCGGCGGAAAAATTTTCAGTTGATAGCCGCTACCATCGTATTTGCGCATCGGCAGAAACGGTACTACCCGGGCGCCTGTCGCCCTGGTTAGGCGCTCTGTGCCGGTATTGGTCGGTGCCGGATGACCAAAAAACGGGACGGACACAGCATTTTGACGTACGTAAGCCTGGTCGGGCATATAGAGCACAATATGCCCTTTGCGCAAACTTCGGAGCATCTGACGAAAATCGCCCCGTTTTATGACGGTGCGCGCCCATCGTGAACGCTGGCGTCGCATGATTTCTTCAAAAAGCGGGTTTTCAAATTTGCGATACATTGCGTCAATGTCTATTTGCCGGGTAAGCAAAATGCCGCCAATTTCAATAGTTGTGAAATGACCGGCAAGCAAAACCACACCGTGGCCATCACGCTGCGCCCGTTGCAGATGTTCCAATCCCTCGATAGCGGTAAGTTTTGCAATTCGTGCCGGCGATGCCCACCACCCCAGTGACATTTCCATGAGGCCGATACCGATGGATTCAAAATGCCGCTTAAGCAGTGTTTGTTTTTGTGCGGCGCTATAATCCGGAAAACACAGGTCGATATTGCGTGCTGCAATCCGGCGCCGCTTTTTGATCACACGTTGTGCCACGCGACCGATGACACGACCCACCGCCAGTTGCAGCCGATACGGCAGCTGGCCTGCCAGCCACATACATCCCACACCAAGCCATACCGGCCAGTAACGTGGCCCCAGAAAACGGGTCAGCGGAGTATTGGTGGATTCATTGTCAGCGCTGTTTGGCACAGCGGGATTCTACCTACAGCGTGCGAAGATGGGTACCTGAAATTGCGATGCAGGTTACACGGTGATCGTAGTGTGCGTCCATTACAGGCTATAATCGCGGCTTTCCCAGGGGCACCCTGCATGACTTTATCCGTACCCGATTTCTCCACGAGCCGAGTGCTTGTTGCCGGCGATCTGATGCTGGACCGTTATTGGCTGGGGCCAACCCATCGGATATCTCCCGAGGCACCGGTGCCGGTCGTCAGCATCAAGGATGTGGAAGATCGCGCAGGTGGTGCAGCAAACGTGGCCGTCAACATCGCTGCACTGGGCGCAAATTCTGAAATCTGCGGTGTCACGGGCCAGGATCCGGAGGCGGCCGCGCTTGCCAATTTGCTGGGTGAGGCCGGCGTTACTGACTCGACCAGTCGCTTTGCGAACGTGAGAACGATCACCAAATTGCGGGTGCTGAGTCGGAATCAACAATTGATACGGCTCGATAGTGAAGACGATATCGGGATTATTTCGGGCGTTTCCATACTCGACCGCTTTCAGCATGCGCTGGCGCATAATGATGTCGTCGTGTTCTCCGATTATGCCAAAGGTGCGCTGACTGCGGTATCGGATCTCATTGCACGCGCAAAAGCCGCGGGCAAACGAGTTTTGGTAGACCCAAAGGGTGACGATTTCGCCAAATATCGGGGTGCTTCCGTACTCACTCCCAACATGGCCGAATTTGAAGCTGTGGTCGGTACGTGCGAGTCGGAAGAAGAGCTCGCAGAGCGGGGCCATAGGCTGTGTGCCCGGCTGGAACTCGGTGCACTGCTGGTGACCCGCTCGTCGCGGGGTATGACTTTGATCACCCCGGATGAGGTCACGCATTTTGACGCCATGGCCCGTGAAGTCTTTGATGTAACGGGTGCCGGCGATACCGTTATCGCGACATTGGCAACGGCGTTGGCTGCCGGCGCATCGTTGACCGATAGCGCGGCGTTGGCCAACCTGGCAGCGAGCATCGTTGTCGGGAAACTTGGTGTCGCCACGGTCAGCCGTTCCGAATTGCGGCAGGCGTTGCACCGGCGAGGTATTGGCGGCCGGAGTTTTCTGGACCTGCCACAGCTTTGTGAGTATGTCAGTGAGGCACAGGGGCGTGACGAACTGGTGGTCTTTACCAATGGCTGCTTCGATATTTTGCATGCCGGGCATGTAGCATACCTGGAGGAAGCCAAAAATCTGGGAGCCAGGCTCATCGTAGCAGTGAACGACGATGCATCGGTGGCGCGGTTGAAGGGTGAAAACCGGCCGGTCAATCCACTGGAAGACCGCATGGCTGTGCTGAGCGGTCTCGCAGCGGTGGACTGGGTTATCCCGTTTTCCGAGGACACACCATTGCAGCTCATTGAAACCATCAAGCCGAATGTGCTGGTCAAAGGAGGCGACTACCGCGCAGACGATATTGTGGGGGCTACGGCCGTACGAGAAAGTGGCGGTGTGGTCAAGGTCCTCACTTTTAAAGAAGGTCGCTCAACCACCGATCTGATCGCGGCGATTCGAAAGCTTTAGAGATGCGACTTGCCTATGTGTTGTTGTCGTATCTCGTGGCGCCGCTTGTGCTGTTATTTTTGCTGTGGCGCGGATTGCGCAATCGCGCCTATTGGGAGCGCTTGCCGGAGCGGTTCGGAATCGGCTTGCCTGAATATGAACTGCAGACTATTTGGGTCCATGCGGTCTCGGTTGGGGAGGTGCAGGCGGCTGCCGGCCTGATTGAGCGACTGTTGGGGTCGTTTCCCGGCAAACCTCTGATATTAACCACTGTGACACCCACAGGGGCCGCACATGCAAAAGCGCTATTCGGTGATCGGGTTCACCATCATTACGCCCCGTATGATTTGCCAGGGTCCGTCAGTCGGTTTTTTACCAATATCAACCCATGCATCATGATTGTGATCGAGACCGAGTTATGGCCGACGCTCTATCATACTTGTGGTGTCCACAAAGTGCCGTTGATCCTGGCCAGCGCCCGCATTTCACCGCGCTCCGTCGGTAAATACCGGCGGTTTGTCAGACTGTTTTCTGAGGCCTTGTCGCACGGAATTGTTATCGCCGCACAAAGCGAGTCTGACGCCGAGCGCTTTCGATCACTTGGAGCAAACCCGAGTCGCACGCATACAACCGGAAACATTAAATTTGACTTTGAACTTCCTGCTGAGGTTTACAAAAAAGGCAGGCTTGCCAGGCAGCAGCATGCAGCAAACAGACCGGTGCTCGTTGCAGCCAGCACGCACGATAATGAAGAGGCGCTGGTTCTGGATGCCATGCGGAAAGTCTGGACTGTTCATCCAACGTGTCTGTTGATTATCGCGCCGCGTCACCCGGAACGTTTTGAGCTTGTTGCCCGCATTCTTGACGACCGGGGGCTGAGCTACGTGACGCGCACCAGCCGCAAGTTATGCTCGGAAAACACGCAGGTTCTGTTGCTGGATACACTTGGAGAACTGCGTAACTATTATGCGGCGTGCGATGTGGCGTTTGTTGGTGGTAGCCTGGTACCGGTCGGTGGCCATAATTTGCTCGAACCGGCGGCACTGGCGAAACCGATTATATCCGGCACCCATCTGTTTAATACCGAAGATGTTGCAAACAAAATGGTCACGAGCGGCGCCGCTTTGCTGGTTGATTCTACCGGCGAACTGGCAGATCGTGTTATCGGGTTGCTGAGTGACGAATCGACACGACGCATTGCCGGTGCAGCCGGCAAAAAGGTCGTCGATGACAACCGGGGTGCATTGGACAAATTAATTGAGCTGATCGAACCACTGCTGGTCGATGACCGTCAGGCAATTAATTCCCGCTATTATTGATGAGCCAGGAATTAATTTCTGCGAGATCTTCTATCGCAAGACTTCCGGCAGCCTGCTTTAATCTGATCAGATTAATAATGTAATCATAGCGTGCGTTGTAAAAGGTAACCTGTGAGCGCAGCAAGTCACGGCGAGAGTTCAGTACATCGACACTGGTTCGTGTACCCACATCAAAACCGGCCTCGGTCGCAGCTAACGCGGTTTCGCTGGACTTCACCGCTTCTTTCAGTGCTCTAACCCGCGAAATTTCTGACAGCACACTCAAATAGGCGTCGCGGGTCTGCCGTTCGGTTTCGCGTGCAACCCGTTCCAGGCGTTGTTGGGCGGCCCGTTTTTCGTACACCGCCTGCCGAACCCGGGAGGACACTGCGCCGCCACTGTAAATGGGTACGTTAAATTGCAAGGAAATCGTGTCGCTGCTGCTGTCCTGATCATTGCTGCCAGGCGTGCTCACTCCCATCACGGTATTTACAGAATCACCACTGGAATCAAATTCACCGTGGGACAATGCCAGGTCTACACTCGGATAATGCCCGGTGCGTTGGGTTTTGACGTCGTCATTGGCAATCTCAACAGACAGGCGACTCGCTTCGAGGCTCAGGTTTTGCTCCAGCGCCTGCCGCACCCAGGCGTCCTGATCCGCTGGCACCGGGTTCCCCAGTTCCAGCTCGAGACCGGGAGCGGCCAGGTTTTCCAGGTAGCTGCCGGTAATTTCCCGAAGGCTTTCACGGGCGGTAGCCAGGACGCGTTTGGCCTCGATTTCCGACGCAATGGATTGATCGTACGCAGCGCGCGATTCGAGCACATCAGTGATCGCTATCAAACCCACATCAAAGCGGGTCTCGTTTTGTTCAAGTTGCCGGCCGATGGCCTCTTTATTCAGGGTTTCAGCGCGCAGGGAATCACGTGCCGAAAGCACGGTAAAATAACGCTGCGCCACCCGTGAGGCCAGATCCTGTTCCGCCGCAGCAAAGTTGACTTCTGCCTGGGCAATGGTTTTGTCCGCCCGTTTCAGAGCGACAAAACGGTCCCAGCGAAATAGTGGCTGCAACACCTGGACCTGGTAACCCAGGCTACGGGAATCGCTGTTACTGTCAGTACTGACAGTCGTGCCGAGGCTGGGTGAAAAATTCGAAAAAGTCCCGTCATTACCGACGTCCTGGTACTGCCCCTGCAAATTGATGAACGGCAGGAGCCCGGCCCTGGCCTGTGGGCGCGCCTCGAGGAGTGCCAGGCGATTCGCGGCAGCTTCCTTGAGCAGCGGGTCGTTGTCCACGGCCAGGCGATACGCGCTCATCAAGTCTTCGGCGCCAAACGAATTGACAGTTAAGCCGCTGAATACAATAAATAATGTAGCTGCAAGCCTGGTGATTTTCATGGTGCATTCCCAAATAGATTTATGGTTGAACAGTACACTTGGTGTAGGTGTTATACTATAATATAACAGTATAACAGCAATTGTCATAATCCGCATGACAATCCGAGTGAAGCATAGGGTGTCAGCGGCATGGTTAGAGTGCGTTATGTCACATTTTGCAGATGAAATGTACCGGTAAATGGTCGCAGCAACCAGAATTTCTGTCGTGGCGCTCCGATTGGCGAGCAGCTCAGCCCGGCAGGGTCAGTAAACAGGGATAGTTTGATCAACCTGTTCGGACCAGCCAGTGATCCCGCCATCCAGATTAAAAACCTGTTCAAAATCGTGCTGCAGCAAAAACCGGGCGATAGTTTCGCTGCGCCTGCCACCGTGGCACATCACCACAAGGTCGGCACAAGCTTGTAGATCCCTCAACTCATCGAGCCTCTCCGGTACCAGAGCCATAGGGATGTTGACCGCACCATCCAATGCCGCAAGCTGCAATTCCCATTGTTCACGAACATCCAGCAACACCGGCGGTGTCTCGCTGCGCATGCGGTCCGCCAGTTCGCATGGGGCAATTTGTGCAACAGGATTTGTCAAAACTCGAACGCCTGCCTTTGCTCGCTGCCATAAGGAATTGCGGTGAGCGCATCGAACAAGGATGTCGTTATGCAATGCTCGTTGTCCTGACGGGTCACAAGCAGCGCATCGCGCACCGGCGGCTCACCGACACAAAGATATAATCTGCCACCCGTGTTGAGCAGACCCTCGAAACGACTGTCGTATTGTGCAAGCGGTTCACGAATGACCACCACGTCATAGCGGCGATCCTGTACCGGCGAGTATTCCGGGCAATGTTCGACGGTGAGGTTTTTTAGTCCCAGATCACCGGCAATCTGCGCAGCTCGGTCAACAAAATCAGATTGAGTGTCAAGACTTCTGACTTGTCCGGCCAGCGCTGCCATGCAGGCCGCCAGGTAGCCGCTGCCGGTGCCAAACTCCAACACTTTGTCTGTGGGCTGCAAATCCAGCGCCTGCAATATTCTCCCAATTACTTTGGGTGTCAGCATATGCCGGCCATGATCCAGCGGTATGCAATAATCGGCGAAGGCAACTGCAAGATACGGGACAGGAACGAATCGGTTCCGCGGAATTTGAGTCATGACATCAAGTACCCTCGAATCCAGCACATCCCAGGTACGCACTTGCTGTTTTACCATTTGTTGCAGGGAAAAATCGTCATTCATAGGGATAAAATTCCTGTCAGCTGTTAACCCACTGATTGTTTGCGTTGTCAGGCCCGGGAGGCCGGGCATTATGGTGAATGAAAATGCATATCCAGCGCCGCATAGTATATCCTTGAACCACAAAAGAGTTCGGGTTTTTTAGCCCCATCACAGATTGCATACGACGCCAGGACCGGCACTGGCGGCTGCCGAACGGGAGAACGATCGAAATAATGAGTGCTCGTCCCGATGACATGCCAAACGCATCTGCACGCCTGTGTGCCCAGGCGGTAAAGCCGTTTCCAAATTCGAAAAAAGTGTTCGTTCAGGGCAGTCGCCCTGATATTCAGGTTGGCATGCGGGAAATAAAGGTTTCTGATACTCCGACAGTGTTCGGCAGTGAAAAAAATCCATCGCTTACAGTCTACGATACCACGGGTCCATATACCGACCCACGGGCAAGTATCGATTTGCTGGCAGGATTGCAGCCGCTGCGCGCAGAGTGGATCGATGAGCGCGGTGACATTAAGCATTTGACCGATAGTGGGTCTGGCTCATCTGCAGTACGACTTGCCGGTCGAAGCCCGGACACCGTGCGCTTTCCATCCAACGCCGTGATTCGCCGTGCCCGCAAAGGCGCTAACGTAACCCAGTTGCACTATGCGCGCAAAGGCCTTGTCACTCCAGAGATGGAATATGTGGCGATTCGGGAAAACCGTCGCATCGAAGAATTGCGCGACGCTTATGAGAATGGCGGGCTACTGCAACGCCACGCTGGTGAAGGCTTGGGAGCGCGCCTGCCGTCCGAGGTGACGCCGGAGTATGTGCGGGATGAACTTGCTGCCGGGCGTGCGATATTACCGAATAACGTGAATCATCCCGAGTCGGAACCCATGATTATCGGGCGAAATTTTCGGGTCAAGGTAAACGCTTCTATTAACTACTCCGCGGTGTCGTCGTCGATTGCCGAAGAAGTTGAAAAACTGGTCTGGTCATTGCGTTTTGGTGGTGACACCATCATGGATCTTTCGACCGGCAAAAATATTGAGGAAACGCGTGGGCGGCTGTTGCGAAATTCACCGGTGCCTATTGGTACGGTGCCAATTTACCAGGCATTGGAGAAAGTTAACGGCAGGGCAGAAGAACTCAGCTGGGAGGTGTTTCGCGAGACACTGATTGAGCAGGCTGAGCAGGGTGTCGACTATTTCAGGATTCATGCTGGCATGCTGCTGCGCTATCTGCCGCTGACAGCAGGTCGCGTAACCGGCATCTCGTCCCACGGTGCCCTGATTATGGCGAAGTGGTGTCTGGCTCATCATGAAGAGAGTTTTCTGTTCACGCATTTTGCAGACATCTGTGAAATTATGAAGGACTACGACGTGGCATTCTCGCTGGGTAGCGGGCTGCGAGCGGGTTCGATTGCCGATGCGAATGACGAAGCCTGGTCTGACGAGTTGAAAACTCTGGGAGAACTGACAAAAGTGGCCTGGAATCACGATGTGCAGGTCATGATTGAAGGCCCCGGTCATCTGCCCGCGCACATGGTCAAAGCGAACATTGAAAACGTACGGGAAGCGTGCAACGAAGCCCCGTATTGCACTCTGGAGGCGTTAACGACAGATATCGCTCCGGGTTACGATCACATCACTACGGCCATCGGGGCAGCACAACTTGGTCGGCATGGCAGTGCAATGCTTTGCTCTGTCGCTCCCGGGCAACAGTGGGCTCTGCCAGATCGTGACGCTATTCGCGAGGGCATCGTTAGCTGTCGCATTGCTGCACATGCGGCGGACCTGGCAAAGGGGCATCCGGTTGCACAAATCAGAGATAATGCGCTATCAAAAGCGCGTTTTGAGTTTCGCAGGGAGGATCAGTTCAATATTAGCCTGGATCCGGACAGGGCGCGTGATGTTCACGATGCCACAGAGGAAAAAGATGCGCACAAAGTTGCCCATTTTTGCTCGTTGTGCGGACCCAGCTTTTGTTCAATGAAAATTACACAGGATGTGCGGGATTATGCTGCTAACAAAGGTCTCGGCGACGTCAACGAGGCCATAACCAAAGGTATGGAAGAAAAAGCGAAGGAATTTGTCGAGCAGGGTGGTGAGGTCTATAGCAAAGCGTGAGTGACTACACAATGACGACAAATTAATTGTCGCTTCCGCTTAATCAAGGTTCGGTTTTTTAATGTTCACAGTGCGACGTCGACTTACGTCACGTATAAAACAATTGCACTCGGAAATAGCCCAGATTGCGGAGCAGCGCCAGTTTCACCGCCGCGTCAGTGTGTCCGGTGCAGATGAGCTTGCCGAGCTCGAAGCTACCGTTAATTCGATTATCGATCTTTTCGACGATCAGAGCCATGACCGTACTGCGCGTGAAAACCTGTTTCGCGAACTCGTCGAAAGTGTTCAGGAATCCATCGTGGTCCACCGCGATGAAATTATTTATGCCAATCCCAAAGCTGCGGCAAAACGCGGCATGCGCCAGCAGGACCTGACGACGTCATCGATTCGTGAGCTGATTCATCCCAGTCATCGTAAACAGGCTCTGGAAGTGTTTCGGCGCCGTCTCGCTGGTGAAGATGTCCCATCAAGATATGAGATGAAACTGCTGAACCGCGACGGTAGCGGGTTTTGGGTGGAGGTGTCTGATGTTGTGATCGAATATCAGGGCAAACCGGCAATTCTCACTGCTGCATTCGATATCACTCATCGTCGTGACGCTGAACAAAAACTACTGGCTGCGCGAGACCGTGCACAGGTAACGCTGGCCTCTATTACCGATGGTGTGCTGACAACAGATCATGAAGGGGCTATCGACTTCGCTAACGAAGCGGCCGTCAAAATGATTGCGCTGAAGCCGCAGGAGATCATCGGCAACAAGCTCGGTGCGATCATAAACCTCGTCGACGAGACGGACCGCAAGCCATTTGCTGACCCGGTAGAAACCGCAATACGTGAAAGCCGCAGCGTGAGCCTGGGACGAAAAGCCCTGCTGCTTGCTGCCGATGGCGCAGAGCATTTTGTCGAAGTCACGGTCAATCCGATGGCATTGGACGATGCGCACGACACGACGCATACCCATGTGAATGCGCAGGTCGGTTGTGTCGTAGTGTTGCATGATGTGACCGAGTTGCGTGGTCTTGCACGGCAAATGTCCTATCAGGCCAGTCATGATGCGCTTACCGGGCTTACCAATCGCCGGGAGTTCGAACGGCGGCTCGGAGAGCTTATTGAAGTCAGCCACGAGCACAGTACTACTCACGTCGTTTGTTATATGGATCTGGATGGCTTCAAGGCTGTCAACGACACCAGCGGGCATACCGCAGGCGACAACATGCTGCGGCAACTGGCCAATCTGATCAAAGAGCAGGTGCGTGACTCCGACATGGTGGCCCGCCTGGGCGGCGATGAGTTCGGGATGTTACTTGTCGGGTGTCCACTGGAGAAAGCCAGGCAAATTGCAGATGATGTTTGTACCGCCGTTAGAGACTATCGGTTTGTCTGGCGGGACCAGGTATTTAATGTTGGCGTTAGCATCGGGCTGGTTGAAATCAGTCACGAAAGCGGCGAGGTGGAAGATGTAATTTCCGCTGCGGATTCTGCGTGTTATGTGGCCAAACAAAGCGGACGTTCGCGGGTGCATGTCTATTCCGCGAAAGATGAAGTGCTGGCGCGACGCAAAGGCGAGATTGCCTGGCTGCAGTTACTACAACGCGCGCTGAAAGATAATAATTTTGTGTTATACGCGCAACCGATCGTACCGATGGACAACCGCAAGAACACCGGACCTGGGGTGGAAATCCTGTTACGCATGCGCAATGAGCGCGGCGCCATTGTCGGCCCCGGAGAGTTTCTAAAAGCGGCGCAACGCTACCACTTGCTAACTGCAATCGACCGGTGGGTGGTGCGCAATGTACTGACAGCGCTGGGCACTGAAGCCTTGCGTCTGGAAGCTGGCAAGCGGTGCGCAATAAATCTTTCGGGCCAGACTTTGGGTGACAGCCAGTTCCTCGAATACGTGGTGGAATGTCTGGACGAGTCAGGTGTGGCTCCGGAGCTGATTTGTTTTGAGTTGGCCGAGAGCTCGGTCATCACCAATATGAGTCACGCGCAGCGATTTGTTGCCGTGTTACACAGCATGGGATGCCAGTTTGCTCTGGATGATTTTGGCAGCGGTCTGGGATCGTTCTCCAATCTCAGGAACCTGAAAATGGACTATCTGAAAATTGACGGTGGCTTCAATCGGGGCATCGCTAATGACAAAGTCAACCAGGCAATGGTTACAGCAATCGTAAAGCTGGCGCGAAGTCTCGATATCATGGTAATTGCAGAGCAAGTAGACAGTAAGGCGTCATTGGACACACTGCGCTATATCGGCGTCGATTTCGTTCAGGGTTATTACACGGGCGAACCGGCTCCCGTCTGAACAGGCTGTGGTCAGAGGAAAGACGTGGCTGCCCGGGGGGGTTCCCCCGGGCGTGGAGAAATCTAAATTTTAAACGGTTCCTTCAGTTTCTTCGGAACCGCTTCATTCTTCAATGTGACGTAGCGTGGCAGACCATTACGGTAGTTCGGATAGTCTTCGCCCTTGATGAGTGGCGCAAGATAGCGCCGCGCTGCCGCCGTGATGGAGAACCCGTTTTTGCTGATGAAAGAACGCGGCATCATTTTCTCACGATTGGCTACACGACTCAGTTTGGCCACACCCACGCCCCAGCGATACGGCTTATCCGAGTGTCTGACGATCACCGGCATGACGGCATTATTGCCACGTACGGCCAGTTCCACCGCGGCTTTGCCCATGGCATAGGCCTGGTCGACATCGAGTTTTGACGCAATATGGCGGGCAGAGCGCTGCAGGTAATCGGCAATGGCGTAGTGATACTTGAATCCCAGCTTTTCTTTGGTCAGTTGTGCGATGACCTGTGCTGCACCGCCTAACTGAGCATGCCCGAACGAGTCCTTGGTATCGGCTTCGGCAAGAAATCGCCCATCGGGCCGGCGCACGCCTTCAGACACTACGACGACGCAGTAATCGTATTTGTCGACACATTGCCGGACACGATCCAAAAATGCTTTTTCGTCAAATGTAATTTCAGGAAACAGAATAATATGCGGAGCGTCACCGGATTTTTCTCCGGCCAACCCGGCCGCACCGGCAATCCAGCCTGCATGGCGCCCCATAACTTCCAGCACAAAAACTTTGGTGGAAGTACGCGCCATCGAGCGCACATCCAGCGCGGCTTCCATGGTCGAAACCGCAACATATTTGGCCACCGATCCGAATCCCGGACAGACATCCGTGATGGGCAGGTCATTATCAACCGTTTTTGGAACCCCTACGCAGGTCACCGGGTAGCCCAGTTTTTTGCCGATCTGGGACACCTTGTGAGCGGTATCCATCGAATCGCCGCCGCCATTATAGAAGAAATAACCAATATCATGCGCCTTAAATACCTCGATAAGACGCTCATACTGTGCCTTGTTTTCTTCCAGGCCTTTCAATTTGTACCGGCAGGAGCCGAATGCACCACCTGGTGTAAAGCGCAGTGCCGCGACCGCCCGGGCGCTTTCCCGGTTCGTGTCGATGAGATCTTCGGTGAGTGCTCCGATGATGCCATCCCGACCCGCGTATAATTTGTTGATGACCGACTTGTTCTTTCTGGCAGTTTCTATCACTCCGCACGCACTGGCGTTTATAACGGCGGTGACGCCGCCGGATTGAGCATAGAATGCGTTTTTTCTGGCCATGTTAGCTCCTCATTTCGTGTGATCCAGCAGGTGACACAGAGGATACCCGATTTATTCCGGGTGATCAGCGTTTGACCTACGGCGCACTTGCAGGTAGCTTAACCGCCTTATTTGCCCGCCGGGAGACTCCGCCCCTGGCCGGGCCGGACTCCTGCGTTGAGAAGGAAATGCTATGAGAATCGTGATGTTAGGGGCCCCTGGTTCAGGTAAAGGAACTCAGGCGCAACTGCTGGTCGAGAAGTACAAAATTCCGCAAATTTCAACTGGAGATTTGCTGCGTGCGGCTGCTGAGACAGATACACCGCTGGGCAAACAGGCCAAAGCGACCATGGAGTCCGGGCACCTGGTGTCAGATGAAATTGTACTCGAGATAATTAAAGAACGTCTCAGGGAACCCGACGCCAAAGGTGGCTTCATCATGGATGGCTTTCCCCGCACTATTGTGCAGGCAGAAGCCCTGGATGCAATGCTCGAAGAGCTCGGCAGACCGCTCGACGCGGTGCTGTATATGGAAGTCGACAATGATCATCTGATTCAACGTCTGGTTGGTCGTCGCACCTGTACCAAATGCGCGAAGGTCTACAATATCTACACTTCACCGCCCATTATCGATGGGCGCTGTGACAATTGTGGTCACCGGCTTCACCATCGGGCCGATGATAACGAGGAGACTATTGGCAATCGCCTGCGCGTTTATGAGCTTCATACCAGTCCTCTGATTGATTATTACGAAAAAAATGAAGTGCTGGAGTCGATTAATGCTGTCGGCCGGATCAATGAGATATTTTCACGACTGACACGATTTCTGAAGCAGTTCACCGGTAAAAAATATCAGCAAAAACAGGAAGAGGCCGCTCGATTGCGCGCGGAGGCACGAGCTGAGGCAAAACGTCTGGAAGAAGAGCAGGCAGAACGGCTGGCCGCGATGATTGCCGAGACCGCGGCGGCAAACAAGGCCGCGCGTGAGAGGGAACAGCAAAACGAAGGTGAAGGCAGCGGTAAAACTGCGAAATCAACCAGGCGAGCCACAAAGAAGGCTGGCAAAAAAGCTGCCAGTAAAAAGACGGTTAAGAAAAAGGCCGGCAAGAAAAAGGTCGCCAAAAAGAAAGCGACGAAGAAGAAGGTCGCTAAGAAGAAGGTCGCCAAGAAGAAAGTTGCTACGAAGAAAGTGGCAAAGAAGAAGGTTGCCAAGAAAAAAGTCGCTAAGAAGAAGGTTGCCAGGAAGAAGGTTGCCAAGAAAAAAGTAGCGAAGAAGAAAGTAGCGAAGAAGAAAGTAGCGAAGAAGAAAGTAGCGAAGAAGAAGGTAGCCAAGAAGAAGGTAGCCAAGAAGAAGGTAGCCAAGAAGAAGG
>JABDLQ010000447.1 GCA_013002925.1 Gammaproteobacteria bacterium
AGCCGGAGCGTCGCTCAGCCAGCCTGACTACTATCTTGACTAGTGTCTTAGGCTGCGAAGCCAGAAATGCCATGATCACAGTTGACAGCCAAATTAGCTGTTGATGGGAGATACAGGCCAGGATTGATGTTCAATTGAGCTAACGATTAAACTGGCTCTCGGTTTGTGCTCTAAAGGTTACACATTTAATTTCAGTGGATCCGACGGAAAAGACAGCGCATTGAGCGTGTTGCAAAGGGGTCAAAGTACACATAATGTACTTTGACCCCTTGTCGTATTAGGCCTGTATCAAAGGTACAATCTGGCCACGTCAGAACTGTCTTGATCAACAGCAGCAATTAACGCGAGTTTCGATGAACCCTCAATTATTTAGTGCTACCAACATCATTGTTTTTATCACGTGCATCATTTCCATTGCGTTGATGACCAATCATCGGGGGAAATCAGCCTTGATTTTTCATCCGGTCACGATAGCCCGAAAGCAGCAGTGGCATCGGTTTTTAACGGCAGGTTTTATTCATGGCGATGGCATCCATCTGGCGATCAATATGTTTGTTTTGTGGTCCTTCGGGAATGCGGTCGAAACCCGTTTGTACCCGGATGCTTTTGATGGCGCCATTACTGCAAAATATCTGGGGCTTTATCTCGGGGGTATTGTGGTTGCATCGGTGCCTGCTTATTTTCGCCATCGCAGCGATCCACAATATATGGCACTCGGGGCATCCGGCGGTGTATCGGCAGTGGTATTTGCCGCGATCCTGTTTGCGCCGTGGTCAAATCTGTACCTTTATGGCGTGATTGCAATACCGCAAATTCTTGCTGGCGTGGCTTATCTTTATTATTCCTGGTACAGCGACAGGAACGCCAACGACAACATCGGGCACATGGCGCATTTTGCCGGTGCTGTTTGGGGGTTTTTCTATACGGGGTTTCTGAACCCGGATTTGTTTGGGCGATTTGTGCAGATGACGATGCAAGGGCCGGACTGGTTTTTCTGATCGATAACTGCCCCTGAATCATTGGTTTTGTGAATCAGCGCCGGAGAAATGATCGGAGTGACAGGAAGCAAGCAGTGCGGCCTGGTGATGTTTAGCAAACTGCCGGCGACCAAAGTATTACATAGCCGTTTACCGCGGTAGACACATTGGTCGATACATCTAATATTTTACAGCCCTATGCGGTGACTGACACCAGGACTCGAGTGATCAACTGCTTTTATTTTCCTGACTGGCGGTCGACACTGTGATTTGTGCCACCAGAACTTTCTATTTCCCGGCCCGGCGATCGATGTTTTTAATTCGTGCACTCAATGCTTGCAATGATCATTTACGATGGTGGCATGGTGGCATGGAGGCCTGCGCGATTAAAATTTCGCTGCCACCGAAGCAGTCGAACCGTCGATCTGAAATTTAGATATTTTATAACTGACAGGTTGTAGCTCCCGCCATGATGCCGATGTTCAGGTCCATAACCCACACGTTGTAAAAAAACCGGTTTACCCGTCAGGTTTTTTCCGACGGGCTTTTATAAACGCCAGGGCGTCTATCACCACGTCCACATCAAAGCGTAAATGGCCGTCAGGCGCGGCACAGGTTGGGGGCTGATGCCAAGGTCGTGGTGTTGGCTTTCGATTGGCGTGGTTGCGGCTGAAAGTCGAAATGCATCTGGAATAATGACGCCATCCGGTCGCTCGAAAACGATGCGAAGCTCTTTTTTTGTTTGACTCCTGATAGCCCGGCAGGCGAAACCACCCTCATGCACCAGGTTGTGGTGATGCCAGCACAGTAAGACGAGATTATCCAGGCTGGTTTTGCCACCATTGGCCCAGTGTTTGATGTGATGGCCGTGTAGAAAGCTTGTGTTCGTGCAACCTGGAAATCGACAACAGCCCTTGTCCCTGATGTCCAGAGCGCGTCTCATGGCGGTGGGTATTTTGCGGGTTCTTCGACCGACGTCGAGTACGTTGCCTTCGTGATCTTCACTTGCCGGTACAAATGCAGCATCGCAGCACAGACGTTGCGCTGCTGGAACAGGGATGGCGCCTGTGTTTTTCAGCGAGTTTGCGTGCATCGACGTCCCCGCGGAGACGTGCAGCGTGACTTCATAGCCCTTACAGTTTCGATTGGCCAGTGCCACAAGAGCGTCTGCGTGTCGGGTTTTGACGGTTGGGGAAGTCTCCCTGGGGATCGTTTCAGCGGTGGATTCTATTGCGTTGATCACATGCTCAGCGAGTTCAGCCGGCAACCGGCCAAAAAATACAACACTGCCATCCGATTCGCTGTGCCACCTGAATTCGCGATGTTCCATGGCCGCTGCAGTTCTCGCTTCCACATCCGTTTCATCATCGGTGCGAATTTCGCGACGCACCAGCTGTTCGAGCTGAGATGCAGTGCCGGACAGCGCTATGTTCAGCAAGGTATCTTCGTTTTCCGTATTGGCGACGCGTGTTAAGGCCCGAATTTTTGAATAACTGAGCTGACCGCGCTTGAACGCAGCGCTGATTTTATGCAGATCTGCCAGTGCATGGGCGACGCGAATTTTTTCCCTGGCTGTGTGCACATTGATTCCACAACGCCAGTTCAGCCAGTGCGCACACGAGCGTGCACCCATCTCCGCCCACGCCTCGCGTTCATCAAACTCCCGCACCATGACTAAAAAGCGATAGGTTGCCGCGTGTATGTGGGCCGCCAATTGCGAGATTTTATCCGCCAGAATTTCGTTTTTTGTCGGGCCTGAGGAGGGCAGGGCGTGGGCAGTATTCATGTGTCTTCCCTAACTGTCGAAATATACAGTAGTATACATAAATACAGTATAAAATACAAACACTTAATGGCCAATTATTCCAAATTTTGTAGTTTAAAAAAGACCGCACCCGAGTGCTTCTTGTGATGCAAATTGAATGGGTTTCGGGTGTGAGCAGAGTGAGCCCGGACGCTACCTTTTTTCGAGTTTGGCAATCGAGCAAAACCGGCCGTCCCCGCGGAGTTTGTGTGAAAACACCGGATCGTCATTGCGTATATGGACTCCACCCTGTTTGCAAGAGATGACGAGATAAAACCAAAGTAGAAGCACGTGCGTATATACGGGCTCTCACTAGGGAGCGACCCCTGGCCCCAGATGTGTACGTGCGCCTTCACTCCTCTACGAACCCTCGACTTCAGTGAGTCGTTGCAATGATCAGGTTTTTTGAAGGCCGTCTGATACAGTTCTCGTCTTTCTCTGGCAGGTTCCTTTAAGTTGATTACCCAGCTAGTGCGGGTGGTTCATAGGCGGTGTTGTTGGACAACATGGCCCACGCCGTTCGGATGTTCTTGTTGGCCAATGCCACGGCCGCGCGACCCGGCCCACGCTGTTCAATCAAGCGTTTCAGCCACGCCTCTTTGCCGTTTTTAGGTGAACGTTTTGCCAGGGCATTGACCGCCGCTCGTGAGCCGACGATCAATGACGAGCGTAAGCGTTGATCACCCTTAAACTTACCGATACCCATCAGGTACACTTTGCCGCCACTGCTGTATTGCTTAGGCGTCACCCCAATGCACGCCGCCGTTTCGCGACCGTTTTTAAAGTGCTGGCCATTGCCGATGCTGATGTATAAACCGATGGCGTTTTTATCTCCGATACCTTCCAGAGCCGTTAAGCGCCGACACGGCTCTAGATGCGCAACCCGTTGTTTCAGCAACTGTTCCGCCTGCGCCAACTGATCGGCCAGGAACTGCCACTGTTGCCACGCTAAATACAAACTCTGTCGCATCGCATCCGGAAGACCGTTCTCGCCGTCCTCCAGCATTAATGGCAGACGGCGGCGTAACGCGGCCAATCCTTTGGGAATGACCAGGCCAAACTCCGCCACCAGGGCGCGCAGCAGGTTTCCCGTAGCGGTCAGATGATCCGACAGATGCTCCTGCACGCGCTTGTCACACTGCAGGCTCTGCTGCTCCAGTGTCTTCACGCCCACCGTCTTGATGTTGGCCTGCTGGGAGGCGATACCGATCGCCAACGCATCATTTCCGTCGGTCTTGTGCCCTTGTCTGTAGGGCGTTACTTGTTTGGGCGGGATTATCATTACTTGGTGACCGAATGACTGAGCTTTGCGCCCCCAGTAGTGACTGCTGCCACACGCCTCGATCGCTACCAGCGCGGCCGATTGTTTGACGAGGAAACGCAACATCGCCGCTCGGCGCATACTCTTGTTGGAAAGTACCTTCATGTGCTTATCAAACACGCACACCTGAAAGATAGACTTTGCAAGGTCGATTGCAATTACTCTATGATGTTTCATTGTGTGGACTCCAGTTGATGTGTGGTAACTGAAACTATCTCCCCTTTCGGGGGGAGGAGTCCACACATCGAACCCGCAAAGCGGGTGCGGCAATCCCCGTCCGGCTTCTGTGGCATCAATAAGTCAGGGCAGCACAACGTTAGGAGATTGCCGCGCGCTTCGCGCTCGCAAAGACGAAGTGATAGTTTTCATACAGCCTCCGCGGAGACATTTTTCGACTCACTTTCAATCGCAATCAGTCAAAAGCTGTCTGTTGCATAAAATGATTGCCACTTTCTCCGATTGGAAGGAAATATTTTGGCTATCTCACCTGACACCTTTTCCCTCAGTTCGATCTTTTTTAGAACAGCGACACCAGTTTGACAATCAGCCAGATGATTCCCCCGAGAATAGCAATGATGGCGACGCCCACGAGCAGGGCGGCTGCAAACGTTCCAATAATCAGACCGACCAGTGTCGTAAACCCGGTCTCAAGAAGCAGCCAGATGAAACCGCGCCAGTTGGAGATTGAATCCCACAAACCGTATGCCAGGCCCACGGTCGTTCCAAGAATCGCGAATATAGTATTAAACCAGCCCCACAGCGATGTGCGATCAAAGTGAAGCTCAACAAACCCTTCCCACGTGTAGCGTTTGTTGTGCCGGTCGTACGCGTCCAGCTTCCGTTTCAAGCGCTTATGGCCAGCGGCGTCCAGTGAGAGCACATAATCTACGATGCTCCGCTTACCCATACTCGTCAACCTGTATCAGCCAGAATAAAAGGTGTCACGTTTATTATTGCAAAAAACAGGAATTAATGGGGTCAGCAACTTCAACAAGTCTGGGCAAATGGTGTTTCCTGTGCGAGGATTCCGGACTTGAATGTCAACGAAATTTAGGGGAAGGCAGCATGAATCCTGAGCGAAATCGACACCACCTCGCACATCTGGCGGCGGTTTTCGCGCTCTGCTGGTTTGTGGTCACCACCAGTAGCGCCACCGGCGGCGTGCCCATCGTCCAGCCGGGTGCGCCAGGCGAAGCCAATCGACAGCTTAGTGCAGAAGAGGCAGTCGATATTGCCAAGACCAGCCACTCGCCCGACGACACCAAGTTCATGCAGGACATGATTCCGCACCACAACCAGGCGGTGCAGATGTCAGCACTGGTTGCAGACCGCACCAACCGGCCGGCAATCCTCGACCTGGCAGGGCGCATCGATGCCTCGCAGCAGGACGAAATCGACTTTATGCAGCGGTGGTTACGTGAGCGAGGTGAAGAAGTTCCGGATCCGACCGCCCACCATGCAATGCACACCAACCACACGATGGCTGGCATGGCGAGCTCTGAGCAAATGGCTGAACTGGCCACATTGCAGGGCACGGATTTCGATCGCCTGTTTTTGCAACTGATGATTCCTCACCACGAGGGTGCGATCACCATGGTTGAAGAGCTGCTTGAGCAGCCCGGAGCAGCCTACGATCCGATCCTCTACGAGTTCACCTCCGATATTGTCAATGACCAGGCCGCGGAAATCGAGCGCATGAACGCACTGCTGGGCTCGCTTTCGACCGATCCGCGCGCATCGCTGTCGCCGGGTTTCGAAAATGCGGGTGAGGCGATCCTGAATATGAAGCTGGTAGCGTCAATGCGCAAACCCGCCGGCTTCTTCGATCCTGCCAATCCACTGGAAGCGCCCGCCGTGCCCGTCTCCGATGATGAAGAAGACGAAAAAGACGAAGAGGACAACGCGCCGATAGTACCGCCCGACAGAGAAACGCGATCACCGATGCTGAGCTTTGCAAACACCGACATGGCGTTTGCGGGCGATGTGCTGGTTGCCGGTAATTATCACGGTTTTAACGTTTATCAGTTGAACGACAATGGCGTACCGGTGCTGATGGCCTCCATCGTGTGCCCGGGGGGACAGGGCGACGTCTCAATTGTCGGCAACCTGCTGATTATGTCGGTGCAGGAAACACGCAGCCGCCTCGACTGCGGTCTCGAGGGCGTATCGGAAGACGTGAGTCCCGACCGCTTCCGCGGCATTCGCATCTTCGATATCAGCGACCTTGCAAGGCCGGTGCAGGTAGGCGCGGTGC
>JABDLQ010000449.1 GCA_013002925.1 Gammaproteobacteria bacterium
ACACCGAAGGCATCGTGCACGCTGTTTTGCAGCCGCAGGATCTGGTCGAATTTCGTCGCAAATTCCCGGTCCATAAAGATGCGGACGAATTCGTCTTAAAGTAGGGTCATCACCGACGGATTTACGCCACTGCCATCACGCGTCGCGAGTGGATCCAAGCAGACGTGGCCCGGCGTAGGTCCTGGTCAGGTAAGGCTCTACCTCAGCCGTCCGGAGCAGCGAACTGGCAATTTTGCCTTGTACAAAATCGCAGCCTTTTTGGCGTAAAAAGTTCAGTTGCTGTTCATCGCTGACGCCATCGGCCCCGGCCTGAATGCCAAAACCATGGGCCATGGCAACACTTGCCGACACCATGTTTTGACTGTCTTTTGATGTGTTCAGGTCAGCTACCACACTATGGTGGAGCTTGATTCCCGCAATGGGCACCCGACGTAAGCGGTTTAGCGACGAATAACCGATACCAAAGTTATTGATCCAAACATTGATGCCAAATTTTTTCAGATTCTGCAATAACTCCGCCGTACGCACAATGTCGTTGGAAAAACTGGTTTCCGGAATTTCGAATAACACGTCCCGTGAATGAATCTGGGTGCGCTCCAACCCGTCAGCCACCACCTCCCGCAACCATTCCGGATCAAAATTGATATTCGCAAGATTGAACGTCATGTGCAGATCGACAAAACCTGCATCTTGCCACTGTTTGAGATTTGCTAATCCGACGCCGTAACCCCATTCCCGTAGTCGTGGTAGCAGACCGGCGGTGCTTATCACTGCAAAAAATTCCTTGGCCGCAAGCTGCCCCCGCTCCGGATGATTCCACACCACTTTCACTTCCAGGCCGGTAACTGCCCTGCTGGTCGTATCAATCATCGGGTAATACAACAGCTCAAACTGCTGCTCCGCTAATGCCGTGCGAATTTCTGACTCCAGAACCAGGCTCGTTCTGGATCTTTCCGGGCCCTGTGACAAATAGGCTGATACATAATTGTGACCCCGCGCTTTGGATTTATACATCGCCAGATCAGCATAGCTGATCAGAGTATCTGAATCGCGTGCATCATCAGGAAACACGGCATACCCGATACTGGCTGACATGACCACGTCGATACCCGCGATCTGGTCGGGCCGGGCGAGCTCCCGCAGCAACTCCTGCGCCTGAGCCTCAACCTCTTTAATACTGCTCACATTCTTCAGCAGCACCACAAACTGGTCGCTTCCCCACCGGGCTATTTCGCACCGGGCATTTCCTTCGGCATCTTCCGGATACCGTGCAGACCATGAGCGCAAGCGTTGTGCGAATCGTTTCAACATGCGATCGCCGGCACCATGTCCCAAGCCGTCGTTTAATCGCTTGAATCGGTTGATATCGATGTACAGCAATACGTGTTTGGCGCCGGGTGGCGAATGGACAAAGGTCTCGCTCATGATGTCATGGAATGAAACGCGATTACGCAAACCGGTCAACACATCATGATAGGCGTGATACTCAATGCGGCTGGTTTGCGCCCGCAAATTAGTTCGCATCTGTTCAAAAGCAGCCGCCAGATCGCCGACCTCGTCGTCACGTTGAAGGTCAATGGCAGTTTCATAATCGCCGCTGCCAATACGCCTGGCCTGTTCGGCAAGCTGCAGAATCGGACGAGCAAGACGGCGGCCGGCAAGCACTGCAAATAACGCTGCAAAAAATATCAGGCCGGCACTTGCAAGCACCAACTGCAACATGCTGGTGTTCATCGATGTGTTAGCGATGGCGTCCATGCGATTCTTGACGGCAGTCAGGCTTGCTGAAAAATTCTCCGTGCTGAGCTCAATGATTACACCGCCCAAAAGTGTAGTTTCAGCCACCACCGGCCGCGCCACAACGATCGAATCATCAGTACGCAGAAACTGCCCGGTCATTTTATCAAGTCGCAACCCCGGATAAAGCGGTGCGACTCTCTCTCCGTATCGGGCGACGTCCCGGGTACCGTCATGCACGACCTGGCCGTCTCGATCAAACAAGAACACATTGACTACACCCGTTGTCTGTTTGACCGGAATAATCAGATCGTAGAGCGAGCTCATATCCAGTGCGAGAAGCGGAGTGACAACGTCATTTGCCAGATATTCCGACAGCGCCTCGCCGCGCTGACGCAGTTGGCGCTCAGTTTCATCAGCAAACGATTGCTCGCTTTGGGCCTGAAGTCGTTTTGCGGAACTGTTGAGCTGAAAAAGCTGAAGACCAACCAGAAACATAAAGGCAGCCAGGGTCGCCACCAGTATGGTTAATGCGTATTTATTCCCCAGCTTGTTTTTGGCCATTGCGGTAGGGCCATTATTCGACTGCGGATGGCAAGTTCGCCCTGACGGCGGGATTCACCAGCTTTTCGAAATCCTGCATGGCTAATCTGATGTATTGCAATGCCTCGAACTGGGGTTCACTGAGCTCCGCGAAGTCACTGGCACGATAGTAACCCTGCAACGCTACCTGGGCATCCGGATCGTTATTGGCTTCAAACAACACAGCTTTGAGACGTGCTTTTATGCGTTCATCCAGATCACCGCGAACGACTTCGATACTTCGAGGAGCGCTCCTGGTTCGATGAAACACACTAATATCATCGCGAAACGCATTCGGCATATTAAAGCTGGAGTTCCAGTCTTCGTCACTGAACGCAGCGGCGGCCACGATCCGCTTGTGCACCCAGATCGCAGAGTTTGCCTCATCACCCGAAAATACATAGCCAATCGTTCCCTGCGGTGGTCGGTCCAGTGGTCCGTCCAGTTCGACCAATTGGTAGCCCTGCGCAAGGATATCGGCTGCCGGCAAAAAGTAGGCGCTGGTGGAACCGGGCTTTTCAAAAGCAATTACCTTGTTGAGCAACTGGTCCAGAGAGCTGATACCGGAGTCTTTGCGTGTAAAAAAAATCGAACGGTAATTCGCATTGCCCCGAATCTTTTTGGTCAGCAACAATTCCGCGCTTGCCTGTTCCTCATAAATCAGCGCTGAGTAGGGTGTAGCTG
>JABDLQ010000359.1 GCA_013002925.1 Gammaproteobacteria bacterium
GTTTTTCCGAACTGATAAACGGAGTGCCAAGATCCACTTCCGGTTCTGCTCGCTTCCAACTGGCCATTACAACTCGTCCTCAAAATGATCCAGCACACTCAGCACCGGGAACGGCGCCATACCGCCCAGCGCACACAATGAACCATCCACCATTGTAGTACATAAATCGCGCAGCAAAATGCGATTGGCGTCAGCGTTTTCACCATTTCTGATTTTGTCAATAACCTCCGTACCCCGCACTGCACCAATTCGGCAGGGCGTGCATTTGCCGCAGGATTCTATCGCGCAAAACTCCATTGAAAACCTTGCCATTTCGCCCATGTCTGCGGTTTCATCAAACACCACGAAACCACCGTGCCCCACCATCGCGCCAATGGCCGCAAACGCTTCATAGTCGATCGGTGTGTCAAACTGCGACGGATGCAAAAATGCCCCCAGCGGCCCTCCGGCCTGAACTGCCTTCACCGGTTTTCCGGTTGCCGTGCCACCACCAATGTCCTCCACCAATTCCCGCACCGTGAGTCCAAACGGGATTTCATACAATCCACCTCGCTTCACATTTCCGGCAAGCTGGATGCTCAGTGTACCGCGTGAGCGCTCGACGCCATGCTGTTGATACTGCGTGGCACCCAGGCGAATAATATCGGGGATCGTAACCAGGCTAACGACATTATTGACCAGCGTCGGTTTGCCAAACAGTCCTTCTATCGCGGGCAGTGGCGGCTTGTAACGCACCATGCCGCGCTTACCTTCCAGGCTCTCCAGCAACGAGGTTTCTTCGCCGCAGATATAGGCTCCGGCTGCTTTGCGCACTTCGATATCAAAGGCGTGCCCGGAATCCAGAACGTTCTGTCCGAGATAGCCCTGCGCGATGGCCATTTCAATCGCACGATTCATGATATCGATAGCCTGCGGATACTCTGAGCGCAGATAGATATAACCCTGCGATGCACCGCATGCTACAGCAGCAATCGTCATCCCTTCAATTAACAGGAACGGGTCACCTTCCATGATCACGCGATCGGCAAACGTACCCGAATCACCTTCATCCGCGTTACATACAATGTACTTTTGTTTGTCGGCCTGGGCTGCAACCGTACGCATTTTGATGCCGGTCGGAAATGCCGCACCACCGCGCCCGCGCAACCCGGAGTCGGCGATCGCATCAATTATGTCATTGCCTTGCATAGTCAGCGCTGCACGCAATCCGGCAAACCCGTCATGGGCAACGTAGTCATCGAGAGAGAATGGATCGATGATGCCCACACGTGAGTATGTGATGCGGGTCTGCCGTTGCAATGCCTCGAGCTCGTCAACCGGACCAAGATAGCGCGCATGGCTGACGTTCAGCTCGCCGGCATCCGTAAACAGCTGGACTATTTCATCGGTGCCGAGCGGATCCAGTGGGCCGAACGCGACCCGCCCTTCAGGAGTTGCAAATTCGACCAGCGGCTCGAGCCAGAACAAGCCGCGAGTGCCGGTGCGCGTGAGCGTCAAGGTCACCGGTTTTTGTACGGCAGTCGCCTGCAGCTGTGCAGCCAGCGCATCAGCACCTACTGAGCGACTGCTGGTATCAAGGGAGATGTAGGCATGGTGCTCCTGCATGGTAATCCTCCTCTCACTCCGAGCCGGCAAGTTTGATCAGGGCATCGATCCTGGCCGTGGACACCCGACCAATCACTTGTTCATCGAGCATCACGGAGGGCGCACAAGCACAATTGCCCAGGCAATAGACTGGCTCAAGGGTGAAGCTCTGATCCGCCGTCGTCCCATGCCAGTCCACATCCAGAGTTGCACGCAGATGCTCTTCAATGCGTTTACCGCCCATCGCCTGGCAAGCCTCTGCGCGGCACACGTACAACGTGCGACGCCCCGGTGGCGTGGTGCGAAAAAAATGATAAAAACTGATCACGCCGTGAACTTCGGCGCGCGACAACTGCAGGCGGTGAGCGATGATTGCCACAGCTTCAGCGGGAATATAAGCGAATTCCTCTTGCAGGCGATGCAGGATGGGCAGTAAGCCACCTGGCAAATCCGCAAGCTCGTCCAAAATGCGTCCGGTGGTCTCTTCGATGCTGGCTGTCGGTATTTTTTTCATTCCGTTTTCTGTTCCGCTGTGGGCGGGTAAATGATGCGTTCCGCTGCAGCATACACATTAAATCCGTCGTCACGTACAAAACCCGCCAGCGTTATTTGCTGCTCGATCGCACATTCGACGGCCAGAGACGACGGCGCTCCCACTGCAGCAACCAGCGGCGCACCCGCCATCAGGCTTTTTTGCAGCAATTCAAAACTGGCCCGCCCGCTCAATATGATTGCATAATCGGCCAGCGGCAAGCGCTGTTCCCGCATGGCAGTACCAATCAGCTTGTCGAGGGCATTGTGCCGGCCCACATCTTCACATACGGCTAGCAACTCACCGCTGGAGTTCATCAGTCCGGCAGCATGAATCCCACCGGTTTCCTCAAATAGCGCCTGATGTTTTCGCAACAGGATCGGAGCCCGACAAATATGCTGCGCCGCTATCATTGGCGCCGGCTGCCCGATTGCGTAAGGCGCCTGCACGGCCAGAGCGTCGAGCGACGTCTTGCCGCACACACCACAACTCGACGTCGTGTAAAAATTACGCAGCAATTTGCCAATATCCACGGCAACATGCGCATGCAGCGAGACTTTAACGACATTACGCAACCCATCAGGATTCGGCGGGCCACAATGATCGATCACAGCGACATCATCTGCCTTTTGGATGATGCCCTCTGTAAACAGGAAACCGAGCGCCAGTTCATGGTCATTACCGGGCGTGCGCATCGTGATCGAGATGCTGCGTTCCTGCGGCTTTCCCTCCACATGATAACGCAGCCGGATTTCCATCGGCTCCTCGGTCGCAACGACGTCGTTATCGCAGTGCGATGAGTTTCGCTGTGTCCTGACTATCTTTACGGAATGATCAGCATACATGTCAATTACTGGTTCGTCGGCCCGTATATTTTATCAGCATAGTCCCCATCGGGCCCGCAGTGCCACAAAAACCGGGCGATTTTTCGCACGGGTTGCCTCGTGGCCGAATCACACCCCGCAAATGGTGGTTACCGGGCAATACCCGTTGCCCGCCCGCGCATCGGCAGGATTAAGCCGACCCGCCTGTCGTGCCGTCAATGCCATGCTAACATTGTCAGCGCTTTTTCACTTGGGCGCGTGCTGATGACATTCACAAGAATAATAGTAATGGGGCTTATGTTGATGAGTGCCGCGCTCGCCGGGGCGCAGAGCATCGAATCGCCGAAAATAGTGCTCAACGGGGTCGCCGCCGACATTGTTGTCGCCGATGCATCCCCGGGACAACCACTAGCCATCATGACCGGTGGCACGCGTTTTGCGACCACAGCTGATGCTGATGGAAAAGCCCTGTTTAAAAATGTCATCGCCAGCGACAGCGCAAATGTGGAAGTTAGAAATGACGCCGGTGATGTCATCGCGACCGTGCGCGTCATGTCAGGCTGGTATTCGATACTGCCACCGTTGCTGGCAATTTTTCTCGCGCTGACGCTGCGCAACGTCATACCTGCATTATTTGTCGGCATTTGGGTGGGTGCCGTCGCCCTGCTGGGATTTACACCGCAGGGGATTTTCAAAGGCATGCTGGACAGTTTTGAAGTGTATGTGACCCGGGCACTGGCTGATTCCTCTCATGCCCAGATTATTCTGTTTACTCTCATGATTGGCGGCATGGTTGGCATCGTCACCCGCTCCGGCGGCATGGCGGCCATCGTGAGTGCGGTGATAAAACGCGCCAATACGGTGATCTCCGGACAGGTTGCGGTATGGGCCATGGGGCTGGTGATATTTTTTGATGACTACAGTAATACGCTGGTCGTCGGTAATACGGCACGTCCGATCAGCGACAAATTGCTTATCTCTCGCGAAAAACTTGCCTATATCGTCGACTCGACCGCTGCACCGGTAGCAACCATTGCGCTGATTACTACCTGGGTAGGCTATCAGCTCGGGCTTATCAAGGATGCGGTAGACACGATTCCCGAGTTCAATGAACCGGCCTATTCAATTTTTCTCAATTCAATCCCGTTCAGCTTTTACCCGATCATGGCACTAATCTTTGTGTTGGCAATCGCTGTTTCCGGTCTGGATTTTGGTCCAATGCTAAAAGCCGAGCAACGTGCCCGCGGCGGCCAGGTTAAACCACCGGCTGCTGCCGGTGCTGCAGCGGCCAGCCACGATGATCTGGATGCCAAGCCGGATGTCGAGGAACGTGCCAGCGTTGCCATTTTACCCATTCTGGTTTTGATCGGCGGTCTGCTCGTAGGGCTTTATGCGACAGGCAAAAGCAGCGACAGTGATTCGCTCCGTGACATTATCGGCAATGCAGATTCATACCGTGCACTGATGTGGTCTTCTTTGTGCGCCGTGTTTGTTGCGGCTGCAATGGCAATTGGTATGCGCATTCTCACCGTGCATGAAACTGTCGATGCCTGGTATCGCGGGGTGCGGGCGATGTTTCTTGCGATGATTATCCTCGTGCTCGCCTGGTCGTTGTCGAATGTAACCTCTGACCTGCACACGGCCGACTACCTGGTATCGATACTCGGAGACGCATTACCCCTGGGCCTGGTGCCGGCTGCGATTTTTATCGTCTCGGCGTTGACGGCATTTTCTACCGGCACCAGCTGGGGGACTATGGGCATTTTGATGCCGCTAATCGTGCCGCTGACCTGGGCCATCATGCAAACCAACGGCGCGGCAGACCCTGACCATTACTATGTGCTGTACTCGGCGGTCGCCTGCAACCTTGCAGGCGCTGTATGGGGCGACCATTGCTCGCCAATTTCTGACACAACCGTGCTGTCTTCGATCGCCAGCGGCTGTGATCATATCGAACATGTGCGCACGCAATTGCCGTACGCTCTGCTGGTAGGCATCGTCGCCATTGTGGTCGGGGTGGTGCCGACAGGTTATGGCTTGCCGTGGTGGATATCGTTGATCGTTGGTCTGTTGATCCTGCTACTGACGTTACGATTCCTTGGGCGCAGAGCGGTCGCGCAATAGCACGCCCTCGCGTGCCACGCGCCGGCAGCAACACTGCAGACGATGGCGGGAATTTGAATTAATGACTACGTTTACGGCTGCGTTGTAACCCGGCTGACCCCACGTCATAAACATTTTTGATGGTCAGCAGCATGACATGGTCCTCTTGCGGATCCTGACCCATCATAAAAACTTTGCTACCGACAATTTCGAATCCGCATTTGCGATAAAATGCCACTGCTTCGGGGTTTTGCTTCCATACGCCCA
Source organism: Gammaproteobacteria bacterium (assembly GCA_013002925.1). Taxonomy (GTDB): domain Bacteria; phylum Pseudomonadota; class Gammaproteobacteria; order Steroidobacterales; family SZUA-146; genus SZUA-146. The sequence continues at coordinate 5,311 of JABDLQ010000359.1, forward strand.
GCCAGATAAAACCAAAATTTCTGTGTACAGCCTGGGCCACGGCAGCATCGACAAGCATGCGCCCTATCCCGTGACCAAAATAGTCGCGCGCAACATAAATCCTTTCCATTTCCATGGCGCCATGTTGCGGCACGCCTTCGGGGGCCGGCACTTCGCGCAGTTTCGTGTAACCGATGATGCGCGAATCGCGCTCCGCTACCAGAAAAACAGCGGCAGGATCGTGCAACTCTGTGCCGATAGTGGCGGGACTAAAGGCGTGGCTCACATACTCCTGAATATGTTCAGGACGGTTTTGCTCCTGATAGGTGGCTAAAAAAGTATGTTTTGCAAATCGCGCCAGCGCCACAGAATCATCTGCGGCAGCATTGCGAATGTTTACGTTCGACATGGGCGCATTTTCCGTTTTTCCTGTGCAGCCATTTAATCCAGCAGCATTGATATCTCGTCAACATTCTTGCGTCGCTGGCGCGGGATTATCTGTGGATATCCAATTCTCAATATACCGACCATCAGTTCCTGATCATAATCAATACCCAGGCGTGCATAGTAGCGTTGATCTTCAACCAGCGCACCTGTGCACCATTTCATGCCGATACCCCTGGTCCACAGAGACAATGAAAAATTATGGATCGCACAACTGGTAGCGGCATAGTCTTCGCGTTGCCGGATCACATCGGAGGAGCGTTGACAGGTCACAACGACCCAGGCAGGTATTTTTTGGGCCCGGCGTACTTTACGCTGCCCCATTTCCTCGCCTTTTTTTTCCTTTGTCAGCGTGTATATCGATTCAATCGTGGCTGCAACGGCCTGTTCCCCCAGGATGTAAAAATACCAGGGCTCGCTGAGCAGATGATTGGGTGCCCACCGGGCGCATTCGATGGCTTCAAGCAGCAATTCCTGCGCTACGGGCCGTTGTATAAAACGATTGATTGTGCGTCGCCCCACAAGGCATTGCTCAACTGCCTGGCGGTCTGCAGGCCTTGCGCCCTTGCCGGACTTGTCCTGATTTTTTTCAAGTTCACGCATACACTCAATTCCTGTTTCTCCGGCACCGGTGCCACTGACGTGATCAGGTGTCAGCTGACCGGATTATGATGATCAAGAATACACGCGTGATGCATTTACACTCAAGCCGACACCACATCGGATCCTGACGCTCATGATGTGATTCACACCGCGTCACGGACCCGGCTATCGATTGAGCGTCACCCCGCTGCTTTCATCATGAACAGCGGTTGCAGGCTAATCGCGTCAAATCCACCAACTGATAGCAGGACAGGATGTACCCGTCATGCACATGGGTTAGACTCACAGCCCCCGTATTACTGCAGGTTAATTTGTGTCGCATACGCCATGGCAGCCCGATGCCGTTCCCTCGTCATTATCGCCGGCACAGGTTGCCGCAAAATTTCGCAAGCTGATTGCCTCTGGCTGCCGGGTGTTGCCAGCCGGTAACGCCAAACCAAATCCTCTGCAACTCCTCAGAGGCTATTTACCCAAACACCTGCTGACACTTTTCGGTCATCGCTACTTTTTGACTAATGTGCGTCACGACAACCAGTTCCGGTTTTTTGTCGCTTATGTGCAGTTGGCGACCCGCAGTTCGCCGTCGCCAAACCCCGCCCTTTATCCGCGTATCTTTTACAAGGATTCATCGCTGATCTGGCGGGTGGCAACACATTACATTAACAGCCCGCGCGAACACTGGATCGGCAAAGGCGATATTAAACCCGTGCAAGAAAGCGGGCATACCCACTGGTACAGCGCAGAAGAAACAACCAATCTGCCTTTCGAGATTCAAAATGCCCTGGATGCCATCAGCCGCAGGGTGAACCAGACCCGCGCGGACAGGCGGGCACTCAGTTTGATTCTGCGCAATGCTCCGGATGATCGGGTCAAGCCATACGCGGATTTTTCCAGGCCCCGACAGTCCGCCATGGCCGCGCCCGACAAACGCGTGTACAACAATCTGCCAATCGCGTGGTTTACGCGACCAAATGATCCGCGCTCACTGCAGTTTGCCCCCGGCTATGCACCGGATTTCCTGCACGGTTTTATCAGCGGCAGTGAATCACGCAGCCGACTCTACGGCGGACGCATCCAGCGCTTTCGCATCGCGGCACAAAACCGGGAAATCCAGTATCTGTTTAAGCGCGCACCGCAGATCAGCTGGATCATTCCTCCACAAACACTGGACGACAGTATTTTTAGTTATGGTGTACGCG
>JABDLQ010000022.1 GCA_013002925.1 Gammaproteobacteria bacterium
AATCTCCGAGAACAGTTTGTTCGTTCGCGCTCTGCATAGCCTGTGCATGATGTGAAGACTGCCAGGCGTTAAATTCAGCGGCATGGCATTGCTGACAGCTGCGGCTACCGGTAAACACACGCTCCGCCGTGATGGTCGACGGCGTTTTGGCGCAACCACTCGCCGCAACCAGCACAACCAACACTAAAATTACGGGTTTAACTGGCATACATCTCCAATTTTCTTTACCGGGGAGGGCATAGCTGTTCGATCGCACAACAGCGTTCATCATCAGGGTTTCAGTGCTAATTGCAATCTATTCCAAAAGAATAGTGTTTGAATAAGTGAGTGCTCCGGGAGAAGCAGGCCGGCTATAGTCCGCAGTGATGCCGTACCGAAGAAAGCACAAAAAAAGGCAAGACGATAACGTCTTGCCTTTTGTTCTTTTGCTTCATCTCGTCAGAGGGAGAAGCGGGTTCGTGCGATAAAGCAACAAACCCTGCGCGTGACGCGCTTTGGTGAAACTACAGCGGTACGATGTTTTCCGCCTGCAGACCTTTTTGGCCTTCAGTCACGGTGAACTCAACTTTTTGACCTTCGGTCAGGGTTTTGAAGCCTGAACCAACGATGGCGTTGAAGTGAGCGAATACATCAGGACCAGATTCTTGCTCGATGAAGCCAAAACCTTTCGTTTCGTTGAACCATTTAACGGTTCCGGTAGTAGTAGACATACTTTATTCCTATTGAACATTAGTAAAAATAGCCTCTCTGTACAGAGACGCCGACCAGCTGGAAATGTTTACGATTACTTATGGAAAACAGGACGATAACTATTGAAAGGACATCGAGTTGGAACACATAAATATCAGGTTTACTTTACAGCAGACCGGACTATAGGACATTGACCGCAGATGTCAACAGATTGGATCGTCTTTTTTCCTTTTTAATCTGACACATAGGCCGGAGACCGGGGTTTTTGCCGAAAATTTCGGGATATTTGCGGCACCGCATCAAAACACCATCTTATGGTAAATCGATTGAAACTAAGCAAATTGCGCAGTTTTGAGGTGTAATCTGACGTATTTTGCGCAGAGTCACACCCGAGGTGTATCTGAATCGGTCGTATGCCGGCAGGCGCCATCATCAGGCCACGAAGGGTCCGGCCAACCGCGTTCCAGTCGAAAAGAGGCTGTTGAACTAGGCAAACGGCGCCAGTCCGGTCATCCATCTGTGCAACCATAGCGCGGTAACCACATACAGGCCGAGTCCGGCGATGAGCAAAATGATGTCATTTACAGGCGATGCTGGTGCATGGGGCACAGGCCGCGCGGGTCGCCGGCCAAAGGACATCAGGTCGGTCACGGCCCACACCAAAAACGCGCCAAACAGCAAGACATCGGCGAGCATCCCATTGACCAGAAGATGGGCGATTGCCCACAGTATTACTGCCACGAGCTGGGGGTGTTTGACGGCGGCTGTCAACCGACCGGGAAAATAGGGGGCCAGAAACAGCGCAAAGGTCGGTAGTAACAACAGCGCGGAGACATGGCGCAACCACAACGGTGGGGCATAAATAACGGTGGGTGTCAGGCGGGCCTGAACGTAGCCGCGACAGATTAAAATAATACCGATCAGGGATACGACGCCATAAAACGCTTTCCATGCCAGCTCGTTTTTTGCTGCCAGGCGGTCACGCAATGGTAAAGCAATTACCGAGACAGAATGCATGCCGAGAAAAACAAATAGTCCAATGATCAGTAGTTCCATATCACACAACTCATTTCCGCCAGCTTCCCTGACTCTATACCCTATGTTCTTCCAACCGAATTTGAAAGCCCCGGGCGTCGTGTTCACTCAGCTTAAAACCCCGGGTTCAAAATTGTTTAATGGGTAGCGGCGGGAAGTCTGTACATTTTGGTGATTCAGCAACCCGTACCAGCAACCCGGAAGCACCCTTGAAATTCACTCACAGGTAGCAACCCGGACGGAAGTGATCCTTACAATCATCCGCAGGTAGTTAACCAAACTTCACTCACAGGTGGCAATTGCCCGCTGCCTGGGCGAGGTACAGGCCCTGAGACGGTTGCAGCGCAGCTTGAATCGCCTGTTGACAGGGGATACCGTGATCAGGGATGCACAGTCTGGGAGCAGTTAAGTTGGTAACGAGCCTGTTTACGCGAATGCCGTTTATACGCTGCCAATGTCGCTGGCCATCAAGTGGATTGGTTCCGGCATGGTGTTGTTTGTGCTGATGGGAATAGCGGTGGCGCTTGTTTACAGTTCTGAAGAAACTTGAACCGGGCAGGTGCGCTTTGCACATTTTGAGAATGCTGTGCACGCTCTTGCTGGTGATATCGGCGCGCATGATATTTGCCGACGTGTCACCGTATATTTATGTGCTGGGCATCAGCCAGGATGCGGGATACCCGCAGGCCGGATGCTACCGGGCACATTGCATGCCCGCCTGGACCGAACCGGCTAATAAGCGGCTGGCGACATCGCTCGCAGTTGTCGATGGGCAACACCGCACAAAATACCTCTTCGAAGCCACACCCGATATGCCAGAGCAGCTCTTTCGACTGCATTCTGTCGCGCCGGATGAGACATACGCACTGGGTGGCGTGTTTCTGACCCATGCGCATATCGGTCATTACACCGGGCTTATGCATTTTGGCCGGGAGGCGATCGGCGCACAGGAGGTACCGGTCTATGCCATGCCGAAAATGCGTAAGTTCCTTTCCAGCAACGGTCCCTGGGATCAGCTGGTGCGACTGCGCAACGTTCTACTGCAACCGTTGGCAGCGGATGAGGCCATAACATTGTCTCCGCAGCTTGTCGTGACACCTTTGCTGGTGCCACACCGGGACGAGTACTCCGAAACGGTGGCCTACCTGATCAGGGGCCCGGCCAAATCAGCTTTATTCGTGCCTGACATAAACAAATGGGAGGTGTGGGATAAAGACATCCGGGAACTCGTGCGCAGGGTGGACTACGCCCTGCTGGACGCGACGTTTTTTGCTGCCGGCGAGATCCCGGGACGCAACATGGAAGATATCCCACATCCATTTGTGGATGAGAGTCTTAAGTTGTTTGGCGATCTGGATGATGCAGAAAAACACCGCATAATTTTTATTCATTTTAACCATACGAATCCGCTATTGATTGACGGCAGTGCTGCGCAACGTAAAGTTCAGTCCCTGGGGTTTCGTATTGCTACCGAAGGCATGCGCCTGGAGTTGTAACACGCGGCTTCGCCCGTGTGGCAGTGACAAATTTTGATGGTAATCCTGAAAGGTTGTACGCCGTGTGCACACAAGAACAATCACCACTGCCACTGACAGGCGTACGGGTCGTAGACTTGAGTTCCGTCGTCATGGGGCCACTTGCCACCCGTATGCTTGCGGATCTTGGCGCTGATGTCATTTGGGTCGAAAGCCCCGAGGGCGATGTCCTGCGTCATTATGAACCCATGCGTAACACGAAAATGGGTGCTTTTGCGATGAACGTGAATCGCAACAAGCGCAGCGTTGTGTTAGATCTCAAGACTGAAACCGGGCAGGCGGCGCTGACGGATCTGCTCACCACGGCCGATGTGTTTGTGACGAATATGCGCCGCGGGGCGATCACCCGTCTGCGGATTGATGAAGCGCGCGTCCGTGCCGTGTCTCCTGACATCATCTATTGCATAGCCAACGGTTTTGGCAGTAACGGACCCTATGCGGATCGGGCAGCTTATGATGATGTGATTCAGGCGGCCTCTGGTCTGGCGTCGACGTTTATGTGGAACGGCGGCGAACCCCGGTTGGTGCCGACGGTGATGGCCGATAAGGTGGCGGGCATACACGTGGCGTTTGCCATTACGGCGGCACTTTATGGGCGCGAGCAAACCGGCAAGGGCGTGCGTCTCGAGGTGCCTATGGCCGAGACCCTTGCGGCATTTAACCTGGTGGAACATCTGAGTGGCCAGACATTTATACCGCAGGTGGGCGAATTCAGTTACAAACGCATTCGCACGCCGCATCGCAAACCACGGCGCACAAGTGACGGCTGGATCGTGATTTTGCCGTACAGCTTTGACAACTGGCGCCGGTTTTTCGAGTTTGGCGGGCGCCAGGACCTGGTGAATGATGAGCGCTTTGCAACTGCGGGCGGCCGCGTAAATAATGCCGATGAACTGTACGCCTATTGCGATGACATCGTCAAAACCAAATCTACGGATGAATGGCTGGTGTTTTGTGCCGAGCACTCGGTGCCGGCTTCGGCCGTCGTAGACCTGGAAAAACTCGGTGAGGATCCACATTTTGCTGCCGTCGGACTGTTGCAGGAAGATCAGCATCCTACGGAAGGGGCCTACCGCTATGTTCGCGATCCAATAAAAATTGACGGGCAGATTCATACAGTGCGGCAGCACGCGCCGCGCGCCGGAGAAAACACGGCAGAAGTATTTCGCGAATTGGGCTGGAATGACGAGCGTATTGCTGCACTTTTTGAAACCAGGCGCAAAGATGTGTGAAAGAACAAATCGCAGTATGCTGGTCACTCATCAATCAAGAGCATGAGCATTGCAGGAATTCAGGCATTTTATTAACGGCAAGTTTGTTGGCTCGGCCAGCGGCGTGGTGTTTGACAACCGAAATCCGGTGGATGGCAGTTTGATCGGTCAGATCCATGAGGCAGGTCCTGCTGAAGTTAATGCCGCGGTCAGCGCTGCACGCGAAGCCCTGACGGGACCCTGGGCGCAACTAACCCAGGCACAGCGAACTTTGCTGTTGCAGCGTGTGGCCGCACGCATCACGGAACGCTTCGAAGACTTTTTACGCGCCGAATGTCTTGATACAGGTAAGCCGGCGACCATGGCACGGGAGGTCGATATTCCGCGTGGAGCGGCAAACTTTACCGCTTTTGCCGAAACCCTGGCCGCGCATCCCACTGAGTCGTTTCAACTCGATACGCCGGACGGCGCAGGCGCACTCAATTACGGATTACGCGGGCCAAAAGGCGTGATCGCCGTCATTTGCCCCTGGAATTTACCGCTGCTGCTCATGACGTTTAAAGTCGGACCGGCACTGGCCTGCGGCAACACCGTGGTGGTCAAGCCCTCCGAAGAAACTCCGGCCACCGCTACGTTGCTCGGTGAGGTGATGAATGAATGCGGGGTTCCCGCTGGCGTGTACAACGTGGTGCATGGCCTGGGTCCGCAGTCGGCGGGGGAACTGCTGACCTCTCATGCCGGGATTGATGCAATCACATTTACCGGCGAAACCAGGACGGGGGAGCACATAATGCGCGCCGCCTCTGTCGGGTTGCGTAATATTTCGATGGAATGTGGCGGCAAAAACCCCGGCATCGTTTTTGCTGATTGCGACCTCGATAAAGCTGTCGAAGGAACGATGCGTTCGGCATTTTTAAACTGTGGACAGGTCTGTCTTGGCACCGAGCGTGTGTACGTAGAGCGGCCCGTTTTTGATGAATTTGTAACCCGCCTGAAACTCGGAGCAGCGCGACTTTCTCCAGGTGCACCCGATGATGCAAACGCCAATTTTGGTCCGTTGATCAGCCGTGAACATCAGGCCAAAGTATTATCTTATTACCGACTCGCCACAGCCGAAGGCGCGACTGTTGAAATTGGCGGTGGGGTTCCCGAGATGGGCGCGCCATTTGACGGCGGTGCCTGGATCGAGCCGACCATCTGGACCGGGCTGGCCGATGACGCCCGGGTCGTTACCGAGGAGATTTTCGGGCCGTGTTGTCACGTGCGCCCGTTTGATCGCGAGGACGAAGTGGTGGGTCTGGCCAATGACACCCGGTACGGACTTTGTGCGGTAGTCTGGACACAAAATGTGGCGCGGGCGGCACGCATGGCCGCCAGTCTCGAGGTGGGTCTGGTGTGGATCAATAGCTGGTATTTACGTGATTTGCGCACCGCTTTTGGCGGGGCGAAACAATCGGGTATCGGTCGTGAAGGAGGAATTCATGGCCTGGAGTTTTACACCGAGCTCAAAAACGTTTGTGTCAAGCTGTGAGTCGCGTCGTGACAGCAATGGAAGCGGTGCATGCGCAGGGTATGCAGGCTGCATGAGCAGCTGCCGTACGGGACCAAACCCACCAGAATTTTCTCGGCTGTGAGCGCCGACACCCCGGGAGTTGCCCATGAGTGAAACTGACAATCATCTGACCACTTCGCAAATCAATGATCTTGCACAGCATCTTGAAAGCGCCGAGTTGAATGGTGTCGACGTGCACAAGATCACGGATGACTATCCGGACATGACCTGGAAGGATGCCTACGACATTCAGTGGGCCATACGTGCGCGCAAAGTTGCGGCCGGTCATCAGATGGTGGGCCTGAAAATGGGCCTGACTTCCTGGGCCAAGATGAAACAGATGGGGGTGGACACGCCCTGTTACGGTTTTTTGGCGGATTATTTCGCTGTCCCTGATGGTGGCGAGATACACATGGATGAGCTGACTCACCCAAAAATCGAGGCCGAGATTGCGTTCGTAACCAATTCAATCCTGCGTGGTCCCGATGTCGATATCGACGTGGTTCTTGGCGCGACCGACTATGTGTTGCCGGCGATGGAGGTCATCGATTCGCGCTACAGGGATTTCAAGTTTGATCTCAAAAGTGTCGTTGCTGACAACACCTCTGCAGCACGTTTTGTCACGGGGCAGAACACCGCAAAGATTCGCGACCTTGATCTCGAGACCCTCTCGGTCGAACTGGAAATCAACGGTGAAGTCGTCGAAAGCGGCACCGGGGCGGCGATACTGGGTCATCCCGCAAAAGCTATCGCGATGCTGGCGAACATGCTGGCGGAGCGGGGAAAAGTGATTCCGGCGGGCACCTTCGTCATGTGTGGAGCAATGACTGCGGCGGTGACGGTTAACAAAGGCGACCATGTGCGCGCACGCTACGAGGGGTTGGGTCATGTCGATGTACATTGTGTGTGACAGGATCAGGACACAGGCAGGGGCTTGCGGCAACGTCGCCGTGGTTTGTGGTATCAACCGGTGCAGGCGTGGACTTGCTGTGCGATCGGGTTTGGCATGAACGACACCCCGCAACAGACCATAGTCATTATTGGTGCCGGCCATGCGGGCGGTCAGGCTGCGGCCAGCCTGCGCCAAAATGGTTTTGATGGCGACATCATCGTGCTGGGCGACGAGAACTATCTGCCCTATCAGCGCCCGCCGCTGTCAAAAAAATATTTGTCCGGAGCGGAGAACCTGGAGCGTTTATACCTGCGGTCCGGGGATTTTTACGAAACAAAAAAAATCAGCGTGCGCACCGGCATCACGGTACGCGAGATAGACCGGGCGACCCACCGGCTTGTGACAGACGGTGGTGGCACCATCAGTTACGACAAACTACTGCTCGCAACAGGCGGCAGACCGCGCAGACTGCAGATTCCAGGTGCCACACTGGACGGAATTTTTTATCTGCGAACGATCGATGATGTTGACCGCATTCGCGCTGCACTGCCAACGGTGCGCAACCTGTGTGTTATTGGTGGTGGCTATATTGGTCTGGAAGTTGCCGCACAATGTCGCGCCATGGATATCAACGTGACGGTACTGGAGATGGAAGAGCGGTTGTTACACCGGGTGACCACCCCGGAGCTGAGTCAGTTTTATCATCAATTGCATACCAGCAACGGCGTCAGGATTGAGCTTGGCACATCCGCAACCGGGTTCAGCGGTGAACAGAGCGTGTCATCCGTCATGGCTGGAGACCGTTCTTTTGCAGCAGACCTGGTCATCGTTGGTATCGGCATCCTTCCGAACGTGGAACTTGCACAAAACGCAGGGCTTGAGTGCAATAACGGCATTGTCGTTAATGCTCACTGTCAAACCTCCGATCACGCTATCTATGCAGCGGGTGACTGTACCAACCACCCGAACCCGATATTGCAGCGCCGCATGCGGTTGGAGTCCGTACCAAACGCCATGGAACAGGCCAAGGTGGCTGCTGCTAACCTGTTGAATAAAAATGTAATTCATGATTCGGTGCCATGGTTTTGGAGTGATCAGTATGAACTCAAGCTGCAGATGGTTGGATTTGCCGCAGATGGTGACCAGCATATTCTGCGCGGCAGCATGGCAAACAGGCAATTTGCGGTATTTCATCTCAAAGATAACAGGATCGTCGGGGTGGATGCCGTCGGCCGACCGCGAGATTTTATGATGGGACGCAAGTTGTACGGGATGGAGGTCGATCCAACGATACTTGCCGATGAGACCACAGATCTAAAATCATTGGGTAAATAACAGTAACGAGCAGTTTTTTTGAACATCGATATTTTACTATTGATGACCTTTTTAGAGTGGGTTTTGCACCCTGAAGCGCATAAGCTGTGAAATGATTAGAATAAGCAAATTGCTTGGTATAAGGTTGTGGGTGTAATCAGTAAATAGACGTCACTGGTAATGCTGACTGAGATTTTCTATGCTCACTGACATGCTGTCCGAACACGTGAATTTAAAGAATGGATGGCGGCATGAAGCATGACGCCAGCGGGGCTGTGGCGAGCACACAGAAATGTTTATCGGGTGTCGGGTGCGGGGAAAAGCGCGCGGTGCAATAAATAGCCGGACAGGGGGATTACGACATGTACCACGGAGCGCCGGGCAAGAAGCCTGACTTTATTACTGCTTGTCTTATCGCAGTGGCTTGTTGCGTCAGTCTGGTAAGCGCACAGGCACAGACGCAGACAGGTTGCGCGTCAGATCCCTGTCTGACGGGCGAAGGATATGCCGTCCATATCATGGGCTTTACCGAAGAGCGCCCGCCCACATCGTCGGACTCACCCCTTGCACGAACCAGCAACGACAGAGCCGACATCAGCGGCGAGTTCATTATCCGGCTGCCCGGGGGCGGGCAGATATGGGCAACCGAGGACGCCGCAACGGTGGACCCCAGGATCGCCGTGCATGCCAACCCGGTGATCGCGATCAATAATGGTCGGGTCGTCGCGCCGGTCGAATTTTTTGTCTATAAAAACTACGACGCCTTCATCGACAAAGTCATGATCGATGTCTATGACGGCGCCAATTTTGATCGTTTAAAGCCCCTGGTGTCACTGGCAGTCCCGGACGGCGATTTTGTAAAAGTAACCTGGAACGGGCAGGCAGGGCGCGCTATTGCACTGGGTGACGAATTTTACTATCGGGTGCGTGCACTGGATGGCAATCGACGTGTGGACCGGACGGCGGAAAAAACTATAACCGCGGTGTCAGTCAACGATGTCAATACACGCTCACGAAAAACACTGGAGCGCGCTGCTGGCAACGGGCCTGATAGCGCCCGGCAGACATCGGCGTCGCCATTGGATGACAAAGTTCTGGTGATGGTGCCGCCGATTGAAACGACCCGGCTGGAAACGCTGTCCTATACGCTGACACCGCGTTTCGATACACGCAAAACGATCCTGATGGACAATGACAAAGCGGATCTTGATCGCATCATTGAACAATGGCGCGGCGCTACGGATGTACAGCTGGTAAGTTCCGGACACACCGATCACGTACGCATTGCTCCTGAACATCGTGATGAATTCGCCAACAACCAGGTGCTGTCAGTAGCGCGGGCTGGTGCTGTTGCCGGGTATGTAGCCATGCGTCTGGGTTTGCGGCCCGATCAGATCAAGGTCGAGGGTTTTGGCAAGACACGGCCAGTGGCGACTAACAAAACGGCGGAAGGTCGTGCCCAAAACCGCCGTGTGGAGCTATCGATCACAGGCAACCGCGTGATTTCCGAGGTCACGCGACAAACGGCCATCTCTTTGTACGATCCAGCCTCTGAAAAGATGGTGCCGGTGACCGGCAGTCTGGAAACGGCAATCGCTCAGATGGAGAAGACGGCTGGCATGATGACGCCACTATCAACCGGTGGCCGCGCTCCGGCGTCCTGCATGGAAATGCAGTCCTATGGGCACGAATTGCAGGCAGTTTATGGCAGTAATGAACTGGTGGAACGCAATATCCCGATTTATGGCAGTCGGGTCAGAATCCATGCGCGTGATGTAGCGGGCAGTGCCGCATTGCGGATCAACCAGCACATGGTACCGATCGACACGCACGGAAAATTTGCGGTGGACTATGTGATGCCGGTGGGCAGCCACAAGTTTAACGTGGAGATGCTGAATACCGACTGTGCGGTGGTGGAGTCGGCCAAAATACCCGTGAAGGTCAGTGGCAAGCACATGTTTATTGTCGCGCTTGCCGACCTGACGGCGACGGCCGGAGATCTGGACGGGAGCCTCGAGCCACTGGCGGCGGACGATCGTTATGAAGAAAACTTTCTGGTTGAAGGTCGCCTGGCGTTTTACCTCAAGGGCAAGGTCCGCGGTAAATATCTGCTGACGGCACAGCTTGACACCGAAGAGGAACAGCTCAGCAATATTCTGGAAAAGCTGAGTGACAAGGATCCACGCGCGATTTTCCGGCGGCTTGATCCGGATCGTTATTATCCCGTTTACGGTGACGACTCGACTACGATCATGGACACCGATTCAATCGGCAAAATGTATTTTCGTGCCGACTGGGACAACTCGCGGGCCGTCTGGGGAAATTTCCACACCGGCTTTACCGGTACCGAACTGGCGCAGTACAACCG
>JABDLQ010000024.1 GCA_013002925.1 Gammaproteobacteria bacterium
TGATGCCGGGAGACAACATCCAGATGGTGGTTGAGCTGATTGCGCCGATTGCCATGGAAGATGGCTTGCGTTTTGCGATACGCGAAGGGGGCCGCACGGTCGGCGCCGGCGTGGTCGCTAAAATTATTGAGTAACCGTTACAGGTACATGGCTCCGGGGTCTCAGACCCCGGAGTTAATGGCCACAACAGAGAATTGACATGTCAACTAATCAAAGTATCAGGATCAGGCTTAAGGCATTCGATCACCGGCTGATTGACACATCGGCCCGGGAAATCGTTGAAACCGCCAAGCGCACCGGCGCCCATGTGAAGGGACCGGTACCGTTGCCGACGAAAATGGAGCGCTTTACCGTGCTGATTTCACCCCACGTCAACAAAGACGCGCGGGACCAATATGAGCTCAGAACTCACAAGCGCCTCATGGATATCGTCGACCCAACCGACAAGACCGTGGATGCCTTGATGAAGCTCGAGCTGCCGGCTGGAGTCGATGTGCAAATTAAATTGAATTAATCACAGAAATAGTCATATAATGGGCGGCTCAGCGTGGCCCGGTGCAGGAAATCCCTGTCCCGGGCTTTAAGTTGCCTGAGGTAGCTGGACTGCAGGCGGGAAAATCCCGCGCGCAGCCCGGGTTGTAGATGGACACCAACAGGCTGTGAGCCTGTGCGGTGCGCAGACAGCGGCGACCAATCGAAGTCGGCGCGGTGATAATGAGGAACAGACAATGACGATGGGTGTAGTTGGCCGTAAATGCGGCATGACTCGTGTGTTTATGGATGACGGCAGATCAGTGCCTGTCACTGTAATTGAGGCGTTGCCTAACCGGGTTACACAAATCAAGTCCGCGGAACACGATGGTTACCGCGCATTGCAGGTGTCTACCGGCACCCGTAAAGCTTCTCGTATTGGAAAGGCGCAGGCCGGTCATTTTGCCAAGGCAAAGACCGAGCCGGGTCGTGGTCTGTGGGAGTTTCGCCTGGACGCCGGTGAGGGTGATGACCTTGAAGTCGGTTCCGAGATCAAGGTGGATCTGTTTGCAGAAGGGCAAGCTATTGATGTCGTTGGAACGACTATCGGTAAAGGCTTTGCAGGCGGGGTCAAGCGTCACAACTTCAGCATGCAGGATGCCACGCACGGCAACTCGCTGGCGCACCGGGCTCCGGGTTCTATTGGTCAGTGTCAGACACCGGGTCGTGTCTTCAAAGGTAAAAAGATGGCTGGCCAGATGGGCAACGTGCGCCGCACCCAGCCCAACCTGAAAGTGGTCCGTGTCGATACCGAGCGCAACCTGATTCTGGTGAAAGGCGCAGTACCTGGCGCCAAAGGCAGCGATGTCATTATACGCCCATCGATCAAGGCGGGAGGATAACGTGGCGATGCAGTTGAACAGTCATGGCGGTGCCGCTGTAGAAGTGTCAGAAGTCACTTTTGGTCGGGAATACAACGAAGCCCTGGTGCACCAGGTCGTAACAGCTTACATGGCAGCGGGACGGAGCGGCTCCAAAGCCCAGCGTAACCGATCTGCGGTGCGTGGCGGCGGGGCCAAGCCCTGGCGTCAGAAGGGCACAGGCCGGGCGCGTGCAGGCACGACTCGAAGTCCGATCTGGGTTGGCGGTGGTCGCGCATTTGCTGCGCAACCGCGCAGTCACAAGCAAAAAGTGAATCGCAAGATGTATCGCGGTGCGATGCAGGCCATTCTCTCCGAGCTGGTGCGACAGGAGCGTACGGTTCTTGTTGATGAGTTTACGCTCGAGGCACCAAAAACGAAGATGCTGGTCGAGAAGCTCAAGACTATGGATCTGGCAAACGTGCTGATCGTGCTGGAAGGTTATGACGAACATGTATACCTGGCATCCCGCAACCTGCCCGGCGTTAACGTGCTGGACGCGAATGCGCTGGATCCGGTCAGTCTGATCCGGTACGACAATGTGCTCATGACCGTGGCTGCAGTACGACGCCTTGAGGAGAAATGGGGATGATTAGCGAGCGACTGGTAACGGTCTTGGTGGGCCCGCATATTTCGGAAAAAAGCACAAATGCTGGTGAGTACAACAATCAGTATGTGTTCAAGGTCCGAAAAGATGCCAACAAAAACGAGATTCGTCGTGCTGTCGAGCAAATGTTCGACGTGAGCGTCGAGTCCGTTCAGGTGCTGAATTATCGCGGCAAGGTAAAACGCTTCAAGACCACCATGGGCAGACGCGCAGACTGGAAGAAAGCGTACGTACGTCTGGCTGAAGGTAACACTATTGACTTTATCGGGGCGGAATAGACCGTCACGGCATAGAGAGAATCAAAGGCATAGATCATGGCATTACAAAAAGCCAAACCAACATCGCCGGGTCGCCGGTTCAAGGTACGGGTTTTAAAACCCGACTTGTACAAAGGTAAGCCCTACGGACCTCTTCTCGAGAAGAAGACCAAGTCGGGTGGGCGCAATAACCTCGGTCGAATCACTACGCGCCATGTTGGCGGTGGACACAAGCAGCGATATCGGTTGATCGATTTCAAGCGCAACAAGGACGGCGTGCCCGCGAAAGTGGAACGCATTGAATACGATCCGAACCGCAGTGCTCACATCGCGTTGTTGCTGTATGCAGATGGCGAACGTCGTTACATCATTGCGCCAAAAGGCGTCACTGTTGGTGACAAGGTTGAGTCAGGCAACGAAGTCTCGATCAAGGTCGGCAACAACATGCCGTTACGCAATATCCCGCTCGGTTCGCTGGTGCATTGCGTCGAGATGAAGCCCGGCAAAGGCGCACAAATGGTGCGTAGTGCCGGCGGTTCAGCCCAACTGGCGGCGCGTGAAGGAAGTTATGCCACGCTGCGCCTGCGCTCGGGTGAAATGCGCAGAGTGCATATTGAATGTCGTGCAACACTCGGTGAGGTTGGTAACTCGGAGCATAGTCTCCAGAAGCTGGGTAAAGCCGGCGCCAAACGCTGGCGTGGTGTGCGACCCACTGTGCGGGGAGTTGCCATGAACCCGGTCGATCACCCACATGGTGGTGGTGAAGGACGGACGTCCGGTGGACGCCATCCGGTTACTCCCTGGGGAGTGCCGACAAAAGGTTACAAAACACGTAAGAACAAGCGTACGGACAACATGATCGTCCGCCGCCGTTCCAAAAAGAAATAACGACTAGTTTGTTGAAGAGGTAAGCAACAGTGCCACGTTCCATTAGAAAAGGCCCATTTGTTGACCTTCACCTGAGTAAAAAGGTGGAAGTTGCGATGAAAAACAACGATCGACGACCGATTAAAACCTGGTCGCGCCGATCAATGGTTGTGCCCGACATGGTGGGCCTGACGATCGCCGTACACAACGGTCGTGCACACGTGCCGGTGTTGATATCCGAGAACATGGTGGGCCACAAACTGGGCGAATTTGCCATGACGCGGACTTTCAAGTCGCATGCTGGCGACAAGAAGTCGAAGTAGGAGAACAGGACATGAAAGTTTCTGCCAAATTGCGTTTTGCACGCATTTCTCCACAGAAATGCCGCCTGGTCGCTGACCAGATTCGCGGTAAATCAGTGGCTGAAGCAGATCAGACCTTGGCGTTTATGCCGCGTAAAGGCGCGAAAATTTTACGCAAGGTTTTGAATTCGGCCATTGCCAATGCTGAGCACAACAACGGTGCCGACATCGATGAGCTGAAAATTTCAAAGGTGTTGGTTGATGAAGCCCCGCGGTTTCGTCGCTTCCAGGCGCGAGCCAAAGGCAGCGGTAATCGCATTATCAAACGCAACAGCCACATTACATTGCAAGTAGCTGACGAGTAAGAGAGAAACCGGAATGGGTCAAAAAGTACATCCAATTGGAATTCGCCTCGGGATCACCAAAGACTGGACGTCCAAATGGTATGCGGACAGTCAAACGTATCCCGAGTATGTAGCGACCGACTATAAAATTCGCGGTTTTTTGAAAAAGAAACTGGCACAGGCTTCTGTGAGCCGGATTCAGATCGAACGGCCGGCCAAAAAAGCACATATTACTGTGCACACCGCCCGGCCAGGCATCGTGATTGGCAAAAAAGGTGAAGACATTGAAAACCTGCGCACCGAGGTGTCGCGCATGATGGGGATGCCGCTGGCAGATATTCGCATCAACATTGCAGAAATTCGCAAGCCGGAACTCGACGCTACCCTGGTGGCAGAGGGCATTGCGCAGCAACTGGAGCGTCGCATCATGTTTCGTCGCGCGATGAAGCGTGCAGTGACCAACACGATGCGCCTGGGTGCAGAAGGCATCAAGGTGAAAGTTGGCGGTCGCCTGAACGGCGCGGAAATTGCCCGCTCGGAGTGGTATCGGGAAGGGCGCGTGCCGCTGCACACCTTTCGTGCTGATATCGATTATGGGGTCGCTGAGGCGCAAACGACCTACGGAATCATCGGTGTCAAAGTGTGGATATTCAAAGGTGAAGTATTTGATACCGCCGAAGTGGCTGCCGATACACCGGAAACACCGGCGGCACGCTAGGAGAGTACGATGTTACAACCAAAAAGAACCAAATACAGAAAACAGATGAAAGGCAAGAACCGCGGGCTCGCGCATCGCGGTAGCAACGTGTCTTTTGGTGAGTTCGGGCTCAAGGCAACAGCGCGTGGACGTATCACAGCCCGCCAGATTGAGGCGGCCCGGCGTGCCATGACCCGCCACGTGAAACGGGGTGGCAAGATCTGGATTCGAATTTTTCCGGACAAGCCGATCACCAAGAAGCCTCTTGAGGTTCGCCAGGGTAAGGGTAAAGGAAACGTCGAATATTGGGTTGCCCAGATTCAACCGGGCAAGATGTTATATGAAATGGAAGGGGTGGATGAGACCGTGGCACGCGAGGCGTTTCGCCTGGCGGCGGCAAAACTTCCCATTGCCACCACTTTCGTCAGTCGGCAGGTAGTGTGATGGAACCGGAAAAGCTCAGAGAGAAAACCGCTGCGGAACTGCGTGAAGAGCTCGTACATCTTCGCAAGGAGCAGTTTAATTTACGCATGCAGGAGGCCACAGGGCAACTCATGCAGCCGGATCAGTTTCGTAAAGTACGGCGCAATATTGCGCGCGTGAAAACCATTTTGAATGAAAAGCGGTCTTAACAGGCGAGTGCAATGACTGAAGAAGCAAACAAGACAATTACCAAGGCAAAGCGCACGATCACTGGCAAAGTCGTCAGCGACAAGATGGAGAAATCCATCACTGTGGCGATTGAGCGCAAAGTCAAACACCCGATGTACGGTAAATACGTCACGCGCACCACCAAGCTGATGGCGCATGATGAAAATAATGATGCACAGGCCGGTGATACCGTGGCCTTGTCGGAGTGCCGGCCGCGGTCCAAGCGTAAAGCCTGGGAGCTGGTTGGAGTGGTGGAGCGTGCGCGCACACGCTGAGCGTTGCCGCTGCAGAATTAACGAATAATTATTTTGGAATATTAGCCATGATTCAGATGCAAACAATTTTAAACGCGGCCGATAACAGCGGTGCGCGGCGTTTGATGTGCATCAAAGTGCTGGGTGGGTCTAAGCGCCGCTATGCGGGTGTCGGCGATGTGATCAAAGTCAGCGTCAAGGATGCGATCCCGCGTGGCAAAGTGAAAAAGGGCGAGATCTACAACGCGGTGGTCGTCAGAACACGCAAAGGTGTACGCCGCCCCGATGGTCAGTTGATTCGCTTTGACGGCAATGCCGCCGTGTTGCTTAACGCGCGTCTCGAACCCATCGGCACACGTATTTTTGGCCCGGTGACTCGCGAGTTGCGTGGCAGCAAGTTTATGAAAATTGTTTCTCTGGCACCTGAAGTTCTCTAGGACTGGAGATAGGAATCCGACATGCACAAGATCAGAAAAGGCG
>JABDLQ010000040.1 GCA_013002925.1 Gammaproteobacteria bacterium
TTCCCGCAACGCAGCGGGAGTATCATTCGGCGAAACGACCTGTTTTGGCGGAGGCTGTATGAAAGCTATCACTTCGTCTTTGCGAGCGCGAAGCGCGCGGCAATCTCCCAACGTTGTGCTGCCCGAACTTATTGATGCCACAGAAGCCGGGCGGGGATTGCCGCACCCGCTTTGCGGGTTCGCAAAGACGAAGTGATAGTTTTCACACACTCTCGGCCACGACCGGTCTTGGGTGGTTGCACCGGTAGTAGCACCCGCAGGTCATCGGCCCGCCCGTCTGGTGGCCGTGCAGGTGATAGATCTGTCATTAACTGAGTGGCCGGAGTCGGTTAGAAGCTGGTCTTGGCGCCAAATGGGCCGACTACAATATTGGTTATCGTGGAGTCGCCTACCGGAAGTTCATACTCCGAACTGGCTGAGTGGTCCTCGGCAATGACCCGGTTGCGGCCTCGATGTTTGGCCTCATATAGTGCGGCATCGGCACGATGCAGCGTATCTTCAATAGACTCCCCCGGGTGGTACTGGCTTACACCTGCAGAGAGTGTTACGCGGAAGACCTCATCAAACGCCTCCTCTTCGGTTACTTTGCGAATCCGCTCAGCACAGCGCATAGCTCCGGCAAGTGGCGTATCCGGCATGACGACAATAAATTCTTCACCGCCATAACGACCAAAAAAACGGCTACCCGAATCGGTGTCGACCAAATCCATACCGCGCAATGTACCGCGAATTCGCTCTGAAAATGCCATTAGCACGCGGTCACCCGACAGATGGCCATAGCGGTCGTTGATTAATTTGAAATGATCGAGATCGAGAATGCACAGTGAAAAGCACGACTTCGTTCGATCAGCCCGCGCTTTTTCGCGAACCAGGGCCTCCATGATGTACCGGCGATTATAAGCCTGGGTAAGATCGTCGTGACTGGCGAGCTTGCCGATTTCTTCCAGTGCGGTGCTCAGCTCGTGATTTCGGCGTCGTAATTTTGCGCGTAACTCGCTCACATGACCAGCAAACAACGTTGCCCACAAAAGCATTCCTGAAAGCACAATCAAGCGCAGGGCTTCGCGGGCAAGATCAAACCGAAATGGAAAAAAGAAATAGTCGATGGCGACGATAGTGCTAAAACCACACAGCGCAAACACGGACAGCTGGAACATTTGCCGGCGCCGCAGGCGAAACAGACCAAACATCATGATCATGATGTAGACGCTGAGCAAAACCCCCCGGTTTTGTGCATCTGTAAACATCAGGAATAACATCCATGTGAGCGAGACCACAATCTGTGAAAACGAAAGGGACCGCTCCGCAAAGCGTTTATTCACGCCGGTGCGTATAATCAGATAAAAATAAATATTAGTGGCAACCAGGCCGGTTATGATGATTGGCAGCCAGTCTCGGGAAATAAAACTATGACCCGAAAACACCCCGTATAGCCCAACGCCCAACGCAAGCAGATAAGAGGCTGCTGCAATAAAAAAACGCTTCAGGATGATGACCTGATCCGGGTCGTCTTTGGGAAAAATGCCGTACATCGGGAAGTGCTGGCGAAAAGCTCCTTATTTGCCTTGTATGTAGCTTCCCACGTTTAAAATTTTCCAGTCGTGATCAATTTCTCATAACCCGCAATGCTCGGGGTAATTACTGACTGTTTTTGGTGCCGATAAATTATGACAAACGTTTCACATGAGACCTTCGGCGTTGCCAATGGCCTTTACAAATGCTTCTTCCAGGGTCTTGGAGTTAGTGCGTTCACGCAAAGTCTGAGGTGCCCCGGAGGCGGCGATTTCGCCTGCCCTGATGATGACGACCTCATCACACAAAGCGGCGACTTCCTGCATGATATGACTGGAAAAAAGGACACACTTGCCATCGGTTTTCAACCGTCGAATGATGTCTCGAAGTGAACGCGTTGCCATAACATCGAGGCCATTTGTCGGCTCATCGAGCAGTATATTGTGGGGCTCATGTATCAGCGCCCTGGCAAGCGCTACCTTGGTGCGCTGGCCCTGTGAAAATCCTTTGGCACGCCGATCGATGAAACGGTTCATTTCGAGTAAATCGACGAGGTAGTCAATGCGCTTTGTCAGCGTGTTTTTGTCCAGCTGATACAACTTGCCGAAATAGACAATGTTTTCGTAAGCGGTCAAATTTGGATAGATGCCCGGATTGTGTGTAAAAACACCGATGCGCCCACGCGCACGCAAAGGCTCTTTGGCTACATCGATACCGTCA
Source organism: Gammaproteobacteria bacterium (assembly GCA_013002925.1). Classification (GTDB taxonomy): domain Bacteria; phylum Pseudomonadota; class Gammaproteobacteria; order Steroidobacterales; family SZUA-146; genus SZUA-146. Next base: position 2,233 of record JABDLQ010000040.1, read on the forward strand.
ATCAGCGCACTGCCGCTGTCTGCCTGCAAGATCGTGTAGAGCATGCGCAACGTGGTGGATTTACCCGCGCCATTGGGGCCCAGCAGGCCGGTTATCGCGCCATCCCGCGCCTGAAAGCTCACGCTCCTGACAGCTTTGACATCGCCAAACGATTTGCTGAGAGCCTGTACTTCGATCATGGTTCCGGCCCGGAGTAGCTGGTGAAAAAGGGTGCAGCATGCTGGGTGTCGAGACAGCCAGTATCAAGACCCGGAGGGTCCAGATCAGCAATGAATGCGGCCATCAGGCGCGGCATGCAGCCGACGTGCGCCTGTCCATGACCCTGACCATCAATGACGATATGTTCCGCGTTACCCAGGTAGTCACTGACCATCTCGCCGTAGCTGGCCGGTGTGACCGGATCAGCTTCGCCGGACAGCACCAGTACCGGAGCATTGCTTGCAAAGGGTTGCCTGAAATTGGTATCAACTGGTCCTCGCGGCCAGTCCTTGCAGGTGTCAATGAGCCCCTGATACGACCGGATGCCCATGTAGCTTTGTTCCAACAAATCCCGGTTAACGTCATAGCCTTCATAAAACGGCGTGTCCTCTGAACACACCACCGTATTGTGCATGCCATAAGCAAGCATATTATTGAGATTTTCAATCCCCAGCAGAGCCTGCGCCGCGACAGGCAAATAGTTGCCGTTAAATGCCGCGTCAATCATAAGCGGTAACAACGAGACCGTGTCGGGCGAATAGCTCATCAGGCGTACAGCGATGTGCAGATGTTCATGCGAAACGACGGACTCCACCGGTTCACCGGAGATCGGATCGGGGTGGGACACTGTGGGAGGGTCACTCCGCAACCTGTTCTGTAATTCTGTAAATTTGTTTTTTATGTCGCCAAATGCAGTGGTGCAGGGGACATCCTCCGCGCACCGCGAAAACACCTGGTCAAGAGCGTGTTGTGCGTTAATGGCAATATCGGGTCCCAGGGGCATAGTGACCGGCACGACACCGTCCAGAATGACCGAGCGTACCTGTTGCGGGTATCTGCGCAAATAGTGTTGGGCGACCCGGGTACCGTACGAGATGCCATACAAATCCAGTTGTGGGTAACCAAACGCCTGACGTAGACGTTCCAGATCCTCAACTGCAATACTCGTTGTGTAGTACCGGGCTCCGTCTCCCAGGGCGGCCAGGCACTCCCGGGTAAATGCGGCAATGTCCTCCGGCGACCAGCTTTCCAGGTCATAATCGCGGCGATCTTCGGGCAACTCACATTGCTGCCGGTTCGATCTGCCGGTGCCGCGCTGGTCAACGAGAATAATGTCGCGTTCGCGGCGGATCAGTTCAAAGGCCTCGCGCATGCTCACATAGGCTTCCGTGGAAGCCTGGCCGGGACCACCGGCAATGTAGGTAAATGCACTGACAGCCGGAGTGCGTGTGAGCGCGGGAACTCTTGCAACGTAAAGGTCTATCGAGGTGCCGTCGGGTTCATCAGGATTTAATGGCGCCGCCAGGGTGCCGCACTCGGCTTTGATTTTGCGAAACCCGCCAAAGCCTTCCAGCCGGCACGGTGTCAACGTGAGTGCGGATGTTTCAGGGGCGCTGGATGCGGAGATTGGCACGAGAGTTGCGCCACCTGCGAGAAGCACCGTCATCACCAGCAGGATTGGGTAGCTGTTTTTCGATGTCTTGATGGGGGCGATCCTTGCGCTTAAAGCCGCCAAGTCTACACCACTGGCTTCGCAGTGGTTGCCTTGGAGGGGCATTATTACAATACAATGGAGCGAAAAACTGGCGATTATTTCACCATTTTTCTAGAATATGCGGCCTCTGTGGCCCGGTGCCGGCCCACGAACAGTATTTCAATCGACAGTGGACTTCGAAGATGTCAGGCAAACAATCTACTTATGATGTCATCGTGGTCGGTGGCGGACATGCCGGAACTGAAGCCGGCCTGGCTGCGGCCCGAATGGGTGCCCGCACACTGTTATTGACCCAGAACATCGAAACCCTCGGACAGATGAGCTGTAACCCGGCGATCGGGGGCATCGGTAAAGGCCATTTGACCAAAGAAATTGATGCGCTCGGGGGCGCAATGGCGCGTGCGGCAGATCTGGCTGGTATTCAGTTTCGCACGCTCAATGCCAGCAAAGGTGCGGCCGTCAGGGCGACACGCGCCCAGGCGGATCGTTCGTTATATCGTCAGGCAATTCGGCACATGCTGGAAAGTGCCCCGAACCTGACGATTTTCCAGCAAAGTGTTGAAGACCTGCTGGTTAGTGGTGATCGCGTAAACGGCGTGATTACGCAAATGGGATTAAAGTTCAATGCCCCGTGTGTGGTGCTGACAGTGGGCACTTTTCTCGGTGGACAGATTCATATTGGACAGCGTAATTATTCGGGCGGCCGGGCGGGCGACCCGGCGTCGGTAGGTCTGGCAGCCAGATTACGGGAGATGCCATTCAACGTCGCTCGTTTAAAAACCGGCACACCACCTCGACTCGATGGGCGCACCATTGATTTTACAAATCTGGTGGAACAGCCCGGCGATGTACCCACGCCGGTGTTTTCCTACATGGGCAGCGCGGCCGATCACCCTCGCCAGGTTTCCTGTTATCTGACAGCTACCAATGAACGAACGCATGACATTATTCGCAAAGCGATTCCCGATTCGCCGATGTTCACCGGCGCAATCGATGGCGTTGGTCCACGATATTGCCCGTCAGTCGAAGATAAAATTGTGCGCTTCGCTGATAAGAGTTCCCACCAGATTTTTGTTGAACCCGAGGGTTTGACGGTCAGTGAATATTACCCAAACGGTATTTCCACGAGCCTGCCGTATGAAGCACAACTGGAGTTTGTGCACAGCATTCGCGGTTTCGAAAACGTGCATATAACCCGGCCAGGCTATGCAATCGAATATGATTTTTTTGATCCACGTGGTCTGCAGCACACGCTGGAAACGCGATATGTTGGCGGTTTGTTTTTCGCCGGGCAAATAAACGGCACTACCGGCTATGAAGAAGCAGCGGCGCAGGGGTTGCTCGCCGGCATTAATGCAGCGTTACAGGTTGCCGGTAAAGACAGCTGGTATCCGCGTCGCGATGAAGCATACATCGGCGTACTGGTGGATGATCTCGTGACCCAGGGAACCCAGGAGCCTTACCGCATGTTCACGAGCCGTGCCGAGTATCGTTTATTGCTGCGGGAGGACAACGCGGACCTGCGCTTGACAGCGACCGGTCGTGAACTGGGTGTCGTGGATGATCAAAGGTGGCAGGCGTTCCAGACCAAGCGCGACGCAATTGAAAAAGAATCCGCGCGTCTCAGGGGGCTGACAATCCATCCGGAACAGATGAGCGCTGAACTTGCGACAACATTGCTTGGTGCGCCGTTAACACGCGAATGCAAGGCGTTTGATCTGCTCAGGCGTCCGGAAGTGGGTTATGAGACACTGTTGCAAATACCGGGCACTGGTGACGCGGTCAGTGATCCACGGGTGGCAGAGCAAATTGAAATTCAGGCGCGCTATGCCGGGTATATATCCCGCCAGAAAACCGAGATTGCACGTCACCGCAAAAACGAGACCCTGAAGATTCCCGAAGCGCTTGATTATCAGCGCGTGACAGGGCTGTCAAATGAAGCGCGTCAAAAACTTGGCGACATTCGGCCACGCACACTGGGGCAGGCCAGCCGCATCGCGGGAATAACACCGGCCGCCATTTCATTGCTGCTCGTTCATCTTAAAAAAACCGCCTGACCAGCCTGCAGGAGGCGCGTCTGTCAGCATGGTTTCGACCACCTGTTTTGTGGCGCTGCAGCATCATTCACGATTTCATCGACGGGGTTGGAACCATTCTTGAATGGTTGGCCGGATGGTTGGCACGTGCATGAATTGCTTGAAATATCGTTACACAGCCTGCCGAAAGATGTACAATTGCTCCACTGAACTGGCCACGGTGATGTTGTTAAAGCGTCGATAGTTAATTCAGTGTTTTATTAAAGTAAGTCGACGCAGGTTGGCTGTTTTTTTGACGAGGATCGTATGTCTGAACAAATTACGGGGACCGTTAAGTGGTTCAATGATGAAAAGGGTTTTGGGTTTATAGAACGTGAAGGGGGCAAAGACGTTTTTGTACATTTTAGCGCTATCGTTGGAGATGGCCGGCGCACCTTGAGTGAGGGCCAGCAGGTCTCGATGAAAGTAACTCAGGGTCAGAAAGGACCACAAGCGGAAGAAGTCACGCCGCTTTGACCTCAGGATTCGGAACGTAAGTCCGTGAAACCTGATCTTTGACAGAGGCCGAGCCCCGGGGGTTCGGCCTTTGTCGTTTGGCAACAGGGAAACGGGGTGTTGCGGTGGGAATTAGCATTCGGTTTTTGCAAAAGCCACTGACGGACCAGCAACGTTGCGCGCTGTTTGGCTGGGACAACGATGTTTTTCAAGCTGCCCGCTATCAGTTGGAGTGGCAGCCAAAGACCGCGCACCTTTTGCTTTATGACGATGCCAGTCTGGCCAGTCATGTTGGATTGCTTCAGCACCGTGTTGTGGTTGATGAACAGTCTTATCGGGTAGGTGGCGTTGGCGGTGTTGTGACGCTGCCGCACCAGCAGGGCAAAGGATATGCAAGCGCTCTGATGGAAGAAGCGTGCCGACGGATGGCCGCGTGGCATGTCGATGCCGGACTGTTATTCTGCCGCCCGCAGTTGCAGAAGTTTTATTCACGCAGGGACTGGACTATGGTTACCGCGCCGGTCACGGTGCACCAGGCAGAACGTATTATTGAGATGCCGGTGCAGGCGATGGTAAAACCTGTCAATCTGGCGGCGTGGCCATCCGGTCCGGTGCATGTCCCCGGACTACCCTGGTAGCGCACGTTCCGCTGCCAGTAGCTGAAACACCGACCAATACGCAAGTGAAAAAGAGGCGAGTGGTGACACAGGCGTCAAATCCCGTTGTAAAAGTCTGCGTGGAGGAAAAGCTGGCTGCATTCGCAGATTACTGGTCCCCCAGAATTGTTGCCGAACTCAATGACCAGCACATCAAGCTGGTCAAGCTCCACGGAGATTTTGTATGGCATTTGCATGAGCATGAAGATGAATTGTTCTACGTAATCAAAGGGACTTTGGTCATAGAGTTACGTGACCGGAATATCGTACTTAACCCGGGCGAATTTGTCGTGATACCCAAAGGAGTCGAACACCGACCGGTAGCACGGGATGAAGTTCACGTTATGCTTTTTGAACCAGCCGGAACAGTCAACACAGGCAATAACAGCGGGGATCTCACAGTCACTGAACCCCAACATATCTGATAACCACAGCGAGCCACGAATGAAAACTGCTGGATTTCCAAAAGGTATAACCGAGCTCCCCGACTTTGACGGTCCGTTTGACGCACACAAGCTCTCAGGTGACGGTTGTGATGTTCTGTTTGCCTCTTACCCTGCAGGAACCTGTATAGATTTTCATACTCATAGCACTGAGAATTACGGCGTGATTACGGCAGGAGAGCTGGTCTTGCTGACAGACAAAGGGGAGCGGCGCTATGGTACGGGTGATTGGTACCATCTGGATCCGCATGAGCGCCACGCGGCCCGATTTGAAGTCGATACCGCGGAGATTGAATTCTGGTTCAAGCGCGATTAATCCCGATTTCGCGATGCCCGACATCGAGTAGGTCGGAATTGTTACAGCAGCTATGGCGGGGTAGCCCAGGTCATGCCCCTGTCGCAACGGGCGCTGATGCTGACCTGCTTGCCAAATGCGGAGGATGGACTATGGCAACCAATAAAACCAAGGCAAACAAACAGAGCGTGGCAGCATTTTTAAACGGCGTGGAGAACGACAAGCGCCGCAGTGATGCAAAAAAAATTGCCAGACTAATGAAAACGGTAACAGGTTATAAGCCCCGAATGTGGGGCTCAAGTATCGTTGGCTACGGGCAATATCATTACAAATATGATAGTGGTCGCGAAGGGGATTTTATGCGTGTCGGGTTTTCACCACGCAAGCAGAATCTCGTGCTGTACATAATTTCCGGTTTCAAAGAGCACGACAGTCTGATGAAAAAACTCGGCAAACACAAAACCGGCAAATCCTGTTTATATATAAATAAACTCGAAGACATAGACCTGTCCGTGTTGGAGAAGCTCATACGCAAATCAATGGTCTACATGGACAAAAAATATCCAAAGTAGCGCGCGATGCATCCTTGCAAACCGGCTGTGTGGCCGGACAGGCCAGTGGACTTGCCGTCTGCCTAAAACGGCAACTGCAGAGGCAGGCCATTGAGCAGCAACAAGCCGTCTTCATACTTGATGTCCGCCGTATACGCCTGGCCGGTTTTTTGAATAAAGCCGGCCCCCGCGCCCATCTGGATCATAAAGGCAATTTGCTGCGAGTGCCGGGAGAGTATGTTCACGGCATTTTGCGGCAAGACTATTGAGCCAGTTCCGTTGCTGTTTTTCAGGGCGCTGGCAATATCCTGCTGCCCCGATGGAATTTTGAGATCCATTTCAACCTGCAACAGGCTCCCCTCGATGCTCAGTTCGAACTTCTCGATCTTCAGTGTGCCGCCTTTGCGAACCATGTCAACAAATGCAGATTCAATCGCAGTCGGTTTTTCTGTCGGTGTGTCCGGACGATGAACAATGTTCCTTGCGAGCATATAGAAATCTGAAAACGCCTGAGCATCGAAATCAAATTCAAACGCAACATTAGTGGAATCGAGCATCAAACCGGGAAGGGTAAGTTGACCGGTTTGCATGCGATGAGCACCTGTTGCACGATTGTCAAGTGTGACCAGGGTGGAGCTTGCCTGTAAATCCTCGATACCCATCGGGTCACCTTGCTGGACATCAAACGCCACCGCAGGAACATGCAGTTCAAACTGGCTGTCCAGGTACTTATACTGATGCCGGCTGAAATTGCCGGTCAGCGTGCTCGGTGCAAGGCGCAACTTGCCACCGGATGTCGCGATCTGCAGTTGACCAACTTTGCCGCGTAGCGTCCCGGATGTCCGGTAATCGCTGTCACCTTCGAAGTCGGCGCCACCCCACTCAATATCGGTAGACTGGCTACCCTGTACGATTTGCCGGGAAATCGGCTGCACCAGCAGCTTTGCCCAACCGCCCACTCCAACTGATGTGTACACCTCCATCGGAAGTTCAACACTCCGGTCTGCAGGGTACTTTAAATAGAGTTGACTGCGGGTTTGTGCAATGGCCGGTCTGAGACCACCGTGCGACGGCTTGGCCACCGGAAGCACACCATGAGTCGCACGTGTTTCAATAAGCAGCGTCGGTATGTCATCCACCGCTTTCGGACCCGCAAGAATGGTCAGAATAGCAGCGAGGGTCGGGCTGGTCAGACCAAATTCCGCCGTCTGGTCGCTGCCAAACCAGCCGCGCGTAAAACTGGAGTTCAGCAGTTGCACATCCTGCTGACGTAATATGGCTGACAGTTGCTCCGCGGAATTGTCTATTTCGCTCTCTACCCAGAAGCCGGTAATGCCAGGCGCTACTATAAAAACGATTAACACCATAGGCACAAGCCATTTGGCCGCAGTCTTCATGTCAGAATCTCACAGTTCGGAAAAGCGGCCAGAGTCTAGCATGGTTATCACAAGGGACTGTGAAGATTACACACAGGTGGGCTTGCCACAACGCCCCCGATCCCGCGCTGTTCATTTCATGCGGATGCGCACAGGATTCAGTGCCCTTGGCACTGACTGGCACTGATTGGCGCGGACAGGTGATTTGTCCGCGTTCATGAACAAGCTGTGAGATCAAACTCTACCGCGACCTCAGCTTCGATTCGTATTTGCCCGACACTATAAGTATCCGCGCCGCCGTTATCGGATGACGCGCTTGCCGCACGCAGCACCTTTGGTCTTGCACCGCGTGGCGCATGGTGCACATGCAGGTTCGTAGTCCGGATACTGCGAACCCCTCCAACCATAGTGTCCAGAGCAGCGGCTGCCGCTACAGCATTCAGGCGTGCTTCTGTGGCGGCCAGCTGCAGAGCTTTTCTTTGCAGTTCTCGTTTACGGCTGCTTTCAAAACGTGGTCCGGAGGTTTGATTGATGCCGATGGCTGTTGCCTGCTCCATCAAAGAACCCAGTTTGCCTAAGTCGTTTAGCTTAACCTCCAAGGAGCGTCTGACCAGGTACCCAATCATTTTGCGCTCGCCGGTCTTCGGGTTTCTGTCGTATTCAGGCTGTATATATAATTGGCTGGTGCCGACATGGGCATCTGAGATTTCAAGGTTTTGGCAGACTTCCAGAAACTTCCGTACCACCACGTCGCAATTATGCTGCGCATCGGACTGATTTGTGTCACGCAGTTCTACCCCAAGGGCCAGCACCGCGCGGTCCGGGGTTGTCGTAACTTCTGCATCACCGGTAACCGCGATAAAGCGTTTGGTGCCCATGTGTATCTCCTCGCTGCGAGTGTTGACTTGTTCCGGGCAATGGAAGCGAACAACAATCATAGCACCGTGCGGCTCGATTAAATTGAACCGATGATCGGTTTGTTTCAGGTCGGCATCCCGGTGGAAATCTGCGCCACCGGAGGTCACACGAGGGCCAAAGCGCGTTATCATGCGTGTCCTGATAGTCACCGGATAACGCTTTATGACGACACCCGCAAATGCTGTTCCAAAAATCACCGCCGTAGGCGAGGGTATCTTTGCTGTCGATACTGAATACCTGCGACCGCTGATGGATGCCAGTCATTTGATTATCGACAATGGCAGGGCAGCATTTGTTGACACGGGTACCAATTATTCAGTGCCCAATCTATTGGCGGCCCTGGCGTCGCAGGGTCTTGAACCCGGTGATGTCGATTATGTTTTTTTAACCCATATTCACCTGGATCATGCCGGTGGTGCAGGAGAACTGATCAAGCATTTGCCTGCTGCCAGGGTCTGTGTACACCCACGCGGTGCCAGGCACATCTGTGAACCGGAAAAGTTGATTGCCGGCACGATTGCGGTTTACGGGGAAAACGCCTATCACCAGCTTTATGGCGACATTCAGCCGATCGACAGCGAGCGTATCATCGAGATTGAAGACGGCCAGCGAATGCAGGTTGGCAGCCGCGTCTTTGAGTTGATTCACACACCGGGTCACGCGTTGCATCATTACTGCATGGTCGATGCGCAGGCGCGGTTGATATTCACAGGCGATACATTTGGTGTGTCATACCGGGAGACTGACACGAGTCGCGGTGCATTTATTATTCCGACCACGACCCCGGTTCATTTTGACCCGGAGGCGGCGCACGCATCGATCGACCGCTTGATGAGTTATGCGCCGGAGGCATGCTATCTCACGCATTACAGCCGGG
>JABDLQ010000045.1 GCA_013002925.1 Gammaproteobacteria bacterium
GCTTCTGCAAGCTTCAGCGCTTTGCGAAAACGCCGAACTTCGGCATCTCGTTTACTCGCGATGATTTTTTTGCGACGCACCTGTGGCTGAATTTCGTGGAGCACGCGCACCTGGCCAATGGCAATGCCACGGCTGACACCACTGCCGTTTAGCAAAAGTGTCATGGTGACTCCGGTTCAACAAGAGTTATGTGCTCTTTACAGTCTTCCAGCAGTGCCTGGGATGCCTGCTCAGACTCGGGGCCAACCAGGCAAATATTTAGTACTGTTCCGTAACTGGCAGCAAGAGTCAGTAGTCCCATGATACTTTTTCCATCCGCCGCCCTGTCTCCCTTGGTGACTGAAATACGACAGTCAAATTTTTTCGCAATTGATGCAAAATGGGCAGATGGACGCGCGTGAAGACCGTTGCGATTGCTGACTTTTACCTGAAGTTCCTTCATATGCTCATTGAACAGTAGCCTGCACAGGAGTGTACCATTTACCCCCGTCAACAATCAGTTGGACGCTAGGGTGAGATTGCACTATGGCGACAACTGACTCTCGGAAACAAGCCTTGAAAATGTTCGGCGAGTTTCTCCGCAACATAGACGGATCGATGCTGGCCACCAGTACAGCCGATGGCAATGGTAAGATAACTGCGATTATTGTTCTCAAAATAAGGCAGCCATTTTTCCAGCAGGACAATGATGTCGCTGATGCACTCAGGAACTTCTGACTGGCTCTCGAAAAACGTCTTTACAGGCGTGTCCCGCCCGGTAAAACTGCGCAAACTTTCATCCCAGTAAGGGTTTGGCAGGAAGCGGACATCAAAGACAAAGTCGGCATCACCGGGCACGCCGTTCTTGAACCCGAAAGAATTAATCTGTAGCGCCAGTTTTCCGATGGCCTCCCCGGCGACTCGCAATCGCACCATGTCGCGAAGCTCATGGATGCTCAGTCCGGTCGTGTCGATTATAAAGTGGGCCTCATTACTAATAGGTTCCAGCAGCTCGCGTTCGGCGACCAGTGCATCACGCAGGCTGACGCCGTCACGACTCAACGGATGTTTGCGTCGCGTTTCGCTGTAGCGTGTCAGCAACTCGTCCTCACTGGCATGCAGGAAAATAATTTTGTGTTCTATACCGAGTTTGCGCAGACGCACGAACAGGTCGGGAACGGTGCTGATATCAGCTGGTAGATTGCGGGCATCGATGCCGACAGCCGTCTTGTTAAAAGCAGGATCATCGGCGTCAACCGAATATTTTACGAAGGTCTGTAATAGTCCGGCCGGGATATTGTCAATGCAGTAGTAACCCAGGTCCTCCAGCATGTGCAACGCAACAGTTTTGCCGGAGCCGGACAATCCACTGACGAAGATTAATTGCATATCACGCACCTAAGCGTCAGGCTGCGAATCGTTGTTTGCCGTTTCTCTGGATAGCTCTAACAGCGCCTCATACAGAGCGACGCTGCTCGTAATGCCACCTACATGTTCGCGGATATTGGTGCGGGACAAAATCTTAGCGATCTCCGACAAGTCTTTCAGATGTGCTTCGTCACTTTCTGCAGGCACTGCCAGGGCAAACACCATATCGACCTCGCCTTCGCCGTCAAGGTCGAAGTCGATCGGGCTGGTCAGCATCAGAAATGCGCCGATACTGTGATCCAGATCTGCAACCCGGCCGTGAGGCAGTGCAAACCCCTCGCCGAGGCTGGTGCTGCCCAGTCGCTCACGCTGGTAGATGGTGTCAAAGACTTCCGAGTAAGTCAGCGATTCCGAGTTGTTCGTGAGCAAACGCGAGACAATTTCAAGACAATGCTTTTTGCCACGCGCCGTTACATTACAGGCGACCCTGCCAGGTGCCAGCAAATCGGCCAGCGAATAATCACTGGCGTCTTCTGCTGGCTGCCCGGCGTCAGGATCGTCAGGCAAAATGCGATTTATTAACTTCCCTGGCATGATGGTCTGTACTTTTTTCTTTCGATTTTTTGATGCGCCGATTGAGTTTATCGACGAGGCGATCGATTGCAGCATACATGTCCGGCTCGACTGAGTCAGCATAAACCGTGCTGCCACCATATTGCACCTTGGCTTCGGCTTTATGACGAAGCTTTTCTACCGTCAGAATCACATGCGCATCAGTGACCCGCTCAAAGTGCCTCTCCAACCGCGTGAACTTGTCTTCAACAGACGCTTTGAGAGCCGGAGTAATGTCAATGTGATGTCCTGTTATTGCAATTTGCATAGGTGCCTCCTTCTTCTTGCTAATGTCGCAGAGCAATTTTTTTTCTTTCGCTCGACGACGGAATATTCATGGATTCTCTGTATTTTGCGACCGTTCTGCGTGCGACTTTTATGCCCTGATCTTGCAGTTTGCGCGCAATTTTTATGTCGCTCAATGGTTTCTGCTCTACCTCCTCGTTGATTAATTTGCGGATTTTTGCCCGGATGGCAATCGACGATAGCTCATCTCCGCTCTGGGTGCCGATATGGCTGGAAAAAAAGTAACGAAACTCAAAAATGCCGCGTGGTGTATGCATATATTTGTTGGTGGTTACCCGCGAAATTGTTGATTCATGCATATCCAGTTCTTCGGCTACGTCGCGTAAAATCATGGGGGTCATTGCCTCGTCACCTGATTCGAGAAACCCCTGTTGGCGGGCAACGATGCACGAAGCGACTTTAAATATGGTTTCATTGCGAATCTCAAGGCTTCTGACCAGCCAGCGTGCTTCCTGGAGTTGGCTGCGCAAAATACTATGTTCGGAGCCGCGTGCAAGTTGCTTGGCGTACACTTGATTTACGCGTAGTCCCGGTGCACTGCTTGCATTGATTTCGACGGCCCATACGCCATCGATTTTTTTTACATACACATCGGGAATAAGGTACGTCGGTGGAGTGGTGTTTACGGCTGCCCCGGGATGAGGGTTCAGACTCTTGACCAGCGCAACGGCAATTTCGAGTGCTTCATCGGGTACATTCAGATTGCGGCGCAGGCCGGCAAAATCACGCTCTGCCAACATGTCGAGATGATTCCTGACAAGCTCTCTTGCGAGCTCGCGCTCATCCGTGTCATTGGCAAGCTGTTGTAACTGCAAGTCGAGGCATTCACTCAGGTCACGCGCGCCGACCCCGGCTGGATCCAGGCGCTGAATTTTTTTCAATACAGCTTCGATGTCAGCGTCGGTCACCTGCAGTTCACCACCCACGGTTTCCCGAATGCTGGCAAACTCGTCCATCATGTAACCATCATCATTGATTGCATCGATGATTGCACGGCCAATCAACGTTTCTTCGGGATTGAATTTTTCAAGTTCCAGCTGCCACAGCAAATGTTCCTGTAATGTCTCGCCTGACTGGTCAACGAATTCCTGGTTAAGTGGCGGTTCACCGCCACTGCTATTGTAATTTGGCTCCGCCGCCGTAATCTGCCGCTCCCAGGTTTCCTCGTAGGTTGCTTCCGCCGCTTCGGGTCGGTCGCCTTCTGCATCGTTGTCAGGGGTTGCGGCTTCCTGCGCATTGGCTGATTCCTGGGTTTTGGTCTCAGTATTTTCCTCTTCCACCGTCTCCAGCATCAGATTGCTTTCGAGTGCTTCTTCAATCTGGGTCTGAAGCTCCATGACCGGCATTTGCAGCAGGCGTATCGCTTGCTGTAATTGCGGGGTCATGGTCAGGGACTGACCAATCCTCAGTTGTAACGATGGCTTCATGATGTGTTAGCCACTAAATACGGGCGCCGGCAGAAAATACTGCGGAAGCAGTGAATTATGTAATATTGAGGGGTTCGGGGTTGTGAGCGCACGTTTGCGCTGCCATCTGGAGACGGTTTGAAAAACGGGGTCAAAACCATTTGATTCATACCCATAGTTATAGTCGAAAATCCTCTCCCAAGTACACCTGACGCACCTGTTTATTTGATAAAACCTCGTCAGGCGTGCCTTGTGCAATGACCTCTCCATCACTAAGTATGTAGGCTCTTGCGCAAATTCCAAGCGCTTCCCGCACGCTGTGATCGGTGATCAACACCCCTATCCCACGGTCAGTTAACTGCCTGATTATGCGCTGAATATCGAGCACTGAAATCGGATCTACCCCAGCAAATGGTTCATCCAGCAATATGATGCGGGGTTCGGCAGCCAAAGCGCGCGCAATTTCTACGCGGCGGCGCTCCCCTCCCGACAGGCTCATGCCCATGTTGTTACGAATGGGCACCACATTCAGCTCCTCGAGCAATTCTTCAAGAATCCTCTCACGGTCCGCTTTGCTCAGTCCGCGACGTGTTTCAAGAATTGCAGAAATATTCTGCTGCACCGTGAGTTTTCGGAAAATTGACGCTTCCTGAGGCAGGTAACCAATACCAAGCCGGGCGCGCTTGTGCATCGGAGCGCGGCTGACATCCGTATTGTTGAGCAATATGCGTCCGTCGTCAGCAGGCACCAAACCTACGATCATGTAGAAGGCAGTAGTTTTTCCGGCCCCGTTGGGTCCGAGTAATCCGACGACTTCGCCTTCGCCAACTTCCAGGCTGACGCTTTTGACGACCGGTCGCGAACGGTAGCTCTTGCACAGATCGATGGCCCGCAATACGCTCACGGCAGGGATCGATCCTGCGGCGGGGGCGTCGCATCTGCGTTTTCATCGGTTGTGGGTGCTTCCTGATCGCCAGGCGGCGGCTCGGTATCCTCATCCCGGGGTCGAATTGTAATATGGACGCGATCACCGCCATCTTCATCACCCGCGGCAAGTACAGTCTGGCCATCAAGGCTATAGGTGATCTGACTCCCGGTAATCATGTTGCCGTCTTCGTTGAGTTCAGCGTCGCCCGTCAATTCGAGAGTTTTGGAGCTGGCGTCGTAACTGATCGCATTGGCACGCGCGGATGTCAGCTGACCGGTTTCCGGATTCAATCGTGTCATTGCAATCGGCTGGCCCTGCATCGTTACGGTTGCGATGGTGTTGTTTGCCAGGCCAACTCGTGCCGTTGCGGCCGTTACATCAGTTTCGTCAGCACCACGGGATCGAAAGCGAAAAGGGCTACCCTGTAGCTGCGCCGCGGTGAGTTCGCGCTGCGCGAATGTCAGAACCAGTGACCGGGCCTGCAGTTCGGCCGCCGGGCTGCTCAACACCACATCGCCACTGAAAGTCCACACACTGTCGTCAAATCCGAGCGCAGAAGATTCGGCCTGTTGTGCCGAAATCCTTAAATTTCCCTGCCGGATGACTATATTGGTAAATGTCAGTGTGCCCGAGCGCGCATCAGCACCGGTGGAGTCTGCCTCAACTTCAATTGGCAGGTTGGAGTTGATGATCTGCGCGTTGGCACACAGGCATAGCCACATCACGCTGATGGCTAACACTGATCGATAGGAGTGATGGTCGTCAAGTCGCAAGTTGGGCCTGCTCAGGATCTGGTATCAAATGTGCCGCGCACGTTTGACAGAAGTTTGATTTTCTGGGTTTTCAGGTCGGCATGCAAGCCGTCCGCCTCGAGCAACCCGCCGGCAATGCCAATTTGCACAGGTTCATTGGTACGTGCAATGTTGTCTTTCAAATTGACGATCAGTCGGGTGGTGTTGATGGTCGTCTCAGGCGCGTCGTCATCGAATTTTCCGACGATCTGTACTTTGCCGCGCAAAATCATCTGCGCACGCTCACCATCCATCCATCCCTCGCTGGCCTTGATCTGCCAACCTTCATTGTCGGTTTGATCGTACAACAAATGCAGCGCCAGCAAACTGACGCTGTTGTCGCGAGGATTGTGTTCGATACGTTCTGCCCGCAGTGAGTACACCAGAACACCTGCTTCATCGGTATCACTAATTGCGGCGTTCGTCAGGTAATAACCGGCATCCAGTCGCTGTAACTGACTGGAATCCCCCTGCCGGGATGCCGGATTAAGGATCCACCAGCTGGCAAGGGTCAGGATCAGCAAAACACCAATCACCTTCGTGCGGCGATTCACGACCAGTGTCTCATCACGCGCGCTGCCGGGCAGCGATGATAGCGTCACAAACCTCGCGAACTGCCCCCTGACCGCCGGCCTGATCGGTGGTCCAGTCTGCAATGTCCTGAATTTCCCTGGCCGCATCTGCCACGGCTATGGCGAGACCTGCTTCGGCCATCATGTCAAGATCCGGTACGTCATCACCAACCACAGCGGTCGCATCGCGCTCAACCGCCAGCGATTTTTGTAATTGTCTGATTTGTTTTTGTTTGTCACGACAACCCAGATAGATATGCGTCAAACCCAGCTCGGTAAACCTGACCAGAGCACCTTCCGAGCGACGCGCGCTGATGACGGCCACACTGACTCCGTTTTGCATTAACCGCCGCATGCCAAACCCATCTTTTACGTTGAATGATTTACCAATTTCACCCTGTGCGCCATAGAGCAGACGGCCATCTGTCAATACGCCATCGACGTCGAGCACCAGCAGATTTATTGCCGCAAGCCGTCGGGAAAGCGTGTTATTCATACAACGCCGGCTCTGAACAGATCGTGAATATTCAGTGCGCCCAGCAATTGGTTTTCGGCATCCACGACGGGGAGGGCAGTAATGCGAAATTTCTGCATGATATGCACGGCTTCTGCTGCGAGCATATCCGGTCGCGCAGTCTTGCATTCACTGATCATGACGTCTGCCATCAGAATTTTATGGACGTCCATACGCGCATCGATCACACGCCGCAAATCACCATCTGTGAATACGCCCAGCAATTTACCGTTGTCGCCGATGACGACGGTCATACCCAGACCCTGTTTTGACATTCCGATCAGCGCCTGACCAACGGGTGTGTCCGGATGAGTTGTGGCGACCTCCTTACCAACACGCATTACATCAGCAACCCTGAGCAGCAGTTTCTTGCCGAGCGTGCCGCCCGGGTGAGATAACGCAAAATCCTGTGAAGTAAAGCCACGACCTTCCAGTAGCACCAGGGCCAGGGCATCCCCAAGCGCCAGGGTTGCCGTCGTACTGGCGGTAGGAGCAAGATTGAGTGGACAGGCTTCTTCCGAGACTCCGACAGACAAATGGACAGTAGCGGCCTCTGCGAGAGTAGAGTTGTCGCGACCAGTCAGGGCAATCAGTGGGACGCCGAGGCGTTTGATGGTAGGTAGCATGAGCAGAATTTCGGACGTTTCACCGGAGTAAGACGCGGCCAGGACCACATCCTGAACGGTTATCATCCCAATATCACCATGTGAAGCTTCTGCAGGATGCACATAAAAAGCCGGGGTGCCAGTTGATGCGAGTGTGGCGGCGATCTTGTTCGCGACATGGCCGGATTTACCCATGCCAGTGACCACGATCCGCCCGGTACACTGCATGCACAGCTGACAGGCACGCTGAAAATCCTCGCCGATGTGCGGGATCATGCCCAGAATCGCATCCGATTCGATACGTAGAACACGCGTTGCGATTTTTTGCACATCCGCAAGATCGTTTAACGAGTTCGCCGCTGCCGGCGCGATGTCAGGATTTGTGCTCATCTGAGAACTCCATAGATCACGTAGCCCTGGTAAGCAAAAAAGGCGACTGCAAGTGCAGCACCTTCTCTGCGTCCGATACGACCGCCGCTTTCGTTCCAGCTGTAAGCCATTGCAAACAGAATCACGGTCAAGCCTATCATGATGGGAAAATCGCGGTTTAGCACTTCGGGGTCAAGCGGCAGTGGTTGGATAATACCGGCCAGCCCCATCACGGCCAGCAGGTTGTACATGTTGGATCCAATCACGTTGCCGACTGCCAGATCGTCCTCCCCCTTTAGCGCCGCTGAGATCGTTGCTGCAAGTTCGGGCAGACTGGTACCTATTGCAATGATGGTAAGACCGATCACCAGGTCTGAAATTCCAAGTTCAGTCGCGACCTGGATCGCTCCCCACACCAGGATATGGGAGCTGACCAAAAGCACCAGCAGACCGACCAGCAATAGCATCAATGCGGTACTGAGACTGAGGTCACTGCGAATCTCGGACTCATATTCGATATGTAGCGGATCGTTGGCGCGACTGCGGGTTTCAATGCGCACCAGCCAGTAAAGCATTAGCCCGAGACCGCTGATCAGCATGAAACCTTCGATGCGTGACAGGTACGAATCAAGAAACGGCACCAGAGACAGCAAGGTTACTGCCAGCAACATCGGAAGTTCCCGGTAGAGTGTTTCAGAACGCACGGTCAGCGGGGCAATCAAAGCGGTGAGGCCCAGAATCAATGCGATGTTGGCAATGTTGGAGCCCAGCGCATTTCCGATTGCAATGCCCGGGCTGCCATTGAAAGCGGCATCTGCAGAGACCAGCATTTCAGGCGCAGAAGTGCCCAGACCGACTACAGTCAATCCGATCAGCAGATGAGACACCCCGAGGCTGTGTGCCGTTGAGGCTGCTCCGACCACAAATCGATCTGCTCCCCAGATAAGCAAGGCAAAGCCAAACAGAATGGCAGCAATATACAGGAACATAATGACTGGACTCTTATACCATGATCGATTTGGGGTTGCTGACCATATCACAGCGGCTACCTACTGGCAGACCCCAAATAAAGCCTATTGGCATTACGTAATAATGCTTTACACTGCTGGTGGCAATAGTGTTACCACAAGGCGGGTTCCGGGGGTGCACCGTGCCGAGCGCCGCATCCGTACAATACGAACGTTAGTGAGAAATACATGAATGCTGAGCAGATAACCGCAATGATCTACAATGAAATGCCCGATGCGACGGTCGAGGTCAAGAGTCCTGATGACACTCATTTCGAGGCGGTGGTGATTTCTCCCGACTTTGAGGGTCTCAGGAGTCTGCAACGGCACCAGAAAGTCTATGCCGCGCTGGGTGAATATATGGGCCGGGAAATACACGCGCTGGCATTAAAAACCTATACTCCACAAGAGTGGGAAGCCGTACAAACAAACGCATTATAACTGGATTGCCTACGTAAGCGGGGTTGCAGGTGGACAAATTACATATCGAGGGCGGAACCCGTCTGGATGGCGAAATCCGCATCAGCGGTGCAAAAAACGCCACGTTGCCCATTTTGGCAGGCACCCTGCTGGCCAACGGTCCGGTTACTGTGGGCAACGTTCCGCATTTGCATGACATTACCACGACGGTAGAACTGCTGGGTCGCATGGGCGTGTCGGTCACCGTGGACGAAAAGATGCGCATAGAGGTCGATACCAGCACCATCAAAAATTTGTACGCGCCTTACGAACTGGTCAAAACCATGCGTGCTTCGATACTGGTACTTGGGCCGTTGCTGGGACGATTTGGTGAAGCAGATGTATCTTTGCCGGGTGGCTGTGCGATTGGCTTGCGGCCGGTCAATATTCATGTTGATGGATTGCGTGCGATGGGCGCGGACATAGTCGTGGAAAACGGCTACATAAAAGCCCGTTGCGAGCGTCTGAAAGGGGCCAGTCTGGACCTGGATGCGGTGACAGTCACCGGGACCGAAAATCTGATGATGGCGGCCGTGCTGGCGGAGGGGGAAACTATCATCAACAACGCCGCATGTGAGCCGGAAGTGGTTGATCTGGCAGCGTTCCTGAACCACCTGGGTGCAGACGTACAGGGAGCTGGAACGGCTCGGATCGTGATCAACGGCGTTGACTCCCTCACTGGTGGTGAATACGACGTGTTACCAGACCGAATTGAGGCGGGGACCTACCTCGTGGCCGGCGCCATTACGCGCGGTCGTGTCAGGGTCAAAGACGTTAATCCGGAACATCTGACCGCCGTACTGTCGAAACTCACTGAAGCGGGCGCACAAATCGACGTGCAGGACGATAGTATCGAACTGACCATGCATGGGCGTCCGCGAGCGGTTGACGTCAGCACCGCCCCTTACCCGATGTTCCCGACTGACATGCAGGCCCAGTTTACAGCGCTCAACTCGGTGGCAAAGGGCAGGGGCGTAATTTCAGAAACCGTGTTTGAAAACCGTTTTATGCATGTGCTGGAAATGCAGCGCATGGGTGCAAATATTACGCTGGATGGGCATCAGGCAATCAGTGAGGGGGTCGAGCAGCTGACAGCCGCACCGGTGATGGCCACGGATCTGCGCGCTTCTGCCAGCCTGGTGCTGGCGGGTCTTGTTGCCAAAGGCCGCACCGAAATCTCGCGCATCTATCACATCGATCGCGGTTACGAATGCATCGAAGAGAAATTGCACCAGTTAGGCGCCGTAATAAAGAGGGTTCCGGATTAGCTGGAGGGTAGAGCGGGATTAGCTGCGTTCCGCCGCGTTGGCCGGGCGTTCCGTCACGCGGATGCTGGTCTCAAGCACTTCGCCATCGGCGCGTACAATGCGCAACTGTACCAGGCTTCCGGGCGTCAGTTGTGCGACCCGGTTTAAGGCATCCTTGACACGCGGCACGGGCTGGTCATCAACTGCAACAATAATGTCCCCGCGCCGCAACCCCGCTTTCTCCGCCGGGGTATCAGGAAACACCCGCATAACAATGATGCCGCCGCTTTCAATACCAAGCGGCTTCAGCAAATGAGGGGCAATGGGCTCGGCGGTCAATCCTAACCAGCCACGGATGACACGACCATTGGCGAGTAGCTGATCAGTGACCCCGCGCACCAGGTTGACCGGAATCGCAAACCCGATACCTGCCGAACCCGCCTGATTGATCACCGCGGAGTTTATGGCCACCAGCCTGCCGGCAACGTCGACCAGAGCACCGCCGGAATTTCCCGGATTAATGGATGCATCGGTCTGGACAAAATTTTCGATTGCGTTCAGATTCAGTTGATCGCGTCCGGTCGCGCTGACGATGCCCTGGGTCACGGTTTGTCCGAGTCCGAATGGATTGCCGATTGCAAGGACCACATCGCCAATTCTGAGAGTGTCCGAGCGTCCCATTTTAACGATGGGCAAATTACGGGCGTCAATTTTTAACAACGCGAGATCAGTATCCGGGTCGCGCCCCACAATCTGTGCTTTGGCAGCACTGCCATCCTGTAGCAACACGTAAATTGTCCCGGATTCCCGCAACAGGTGTTCATTGGTAACGATCAGGCCATCACCACGTATAATCACGCCGGAGCCAAGACTGTTGGTAACTTCCCGACGGATCAATACCTGCCGGTTGAGCGGCAATTCGGGATCGGCAAAGGCTATGGGTTTAGTGGTGAAAATGTTGACGACTGCCGGCGCTGCGAGACTTACTGCTTCGGCATAGCCGGTGTTTTTCGATGAGAATGTGCCGCTACCACGCCAGGCGACCACTAAAAAAGCGATCGCCAGCCCGGCGACAACCGCTTTTGACAAATATTCAAGCCATCCAGAGATGGCATTGCCGGCGCTTCCAGAGCTCATCAATTTAGTCACTTCCGCGGATCAAATAACGATAGTAGGTGGGTGTAGGCAATGCAGCAAATCGGTGTGTATAATGCGGCCAGTCCCGGGCGCGATTGGCAGCGGTAAATTTTAGCCGGAGCTTTGGGTCAATCTACGTCAACTGGCACGCGTAAGAACATAAACACATTGAAATCAGAGATTTAGTGGAAACTGTCGCACCTATCGATCAGCAACCTCGAGGTGCCGGCAACGGCCCGGCTGCGCGGGGACTATTGCGCTGGCAAGGTTGGGAGTTGCGGGCACTGGCACCACATAAGCTGTACCGGGCATTTTCCAGGAGGAATTGGTGATGAGTGAAGAAGAAGTAGACCAGGGCAGACGTCGCATGCTGACCGTGGCCTCAGCGGTTACCGGTGGAGTTGGCGTAGCCGCTCTCGCCGCACCGTTTGTTCTGTCGTTTAAACCCAGTGCTCGCGCCCGGGCCGTCGGTGCCCCGGTGAAGGTCGATATCAGTAAAGTCGAGATGGGCAGCCTGTTGCGCGTGGAGTGGCGGGGCAAACCGGTATTTATCTTGCGCCGCAGCCCCGCGGCGCTGGCAACCCTGCCAAAAGTCACCGAACAATTGCGCGATCCCGAGTCTAAAAAGAGTATTCAGCCGGAGTTTGCACAAAACGACACACGTTCGCTGGACCCTGAACTGGTAGTGCTTCTGGGGGTATGTACCCATCTGGGTTGTGCGCCTGCCTACCTGCCAGAGGTCGGCACGCCCGGAGCGGATGACGAACTGGTTGCTTTTTTGTGCGCCTGCCATGGTTCGAAGTTTGATGTGTCAGGACGAGTTTTCAAGGCCGTACCTGCCGAATCCAATCTGGAAGTACCACCGTACCGTGAATTGGGCGATGGTTGGTTGTTAATCGGTGATACCTCGGGAGCAGTAGCATGAGTACCGGACCCTCGACCCAAGCCCCTGGCCGCATGGCGCGGTTCGGTGAGTGGATTGATGAACGCTTGCCGGTGTCCAGTTTCTGGAAAGCACACGTTAGCGAATACTACGCGCCGAAAAACTTCAATTTCTGGTATTACTTCGGATCGCTGGCGATGCTCGTGTTGGTAATCCAGATTGTTACCGGCATCTTTTTGACGATGAACTACAAACCGTCAGCGGCGGAGGCGTTTGCTTCTGTTGAATACATCATGCGTGATGTGGAGTGGGGCTGGCTGATTCGCTACATGCACTCAACCGGGGCATCGGCGTTTTTCATCGTGGTGTATTTGCACATGTTCCGAGCCATGATGTACGGGTCGTATCGCAAACCTCGCGAATTGCTGTGGGTAATCGGCATGGCGATCTATCTGGTGCTGATGGCGGAAGCCTTTATGGGATACCTGTTGCCCTGGGGTCAGATGTCTTACTGGGGAGCACAAGTGATCGTCTCGCTGTTTGGTGCGATACCGGTCGTTGGTGAGGGACTCGCGGAATGGATTCGCGGTGATTATTTTATTTCGGATATCACGCTTAATCGCTTTTTTGCGTTTCACGTGATTGCATTGCCGTTGATTCTTCTGCTGCTGGTGGTCGTGCACCTGGCCGCATTGCACGAGGTCGGTTCAAACAATCCTGATGGCATAGAAATCAAGAAAAACAAGGGCCCCGATGGCGTGCCGCTGGATGGAATCCCGTTTCATCCCTACTACACGGTCAAGGACCTGGTGGGCACTGTCGTCTTTCTCGGCGTGTTTTTCCTGGTGGTGTTTTTTGCGCCGGAAATGAATGGCCTGTTTCTCGAGCACGCCAATTTTGAGCCGGCGGATCGTTTGAAGACTCCGGAGCATATTGCACCGGTGTGGTATTTCACGCCGTTTTACGCAATTTTGCGAGCTGTTCCTGATAAGCTTTTCGGAGTAATCCTGATGGGTTTGGCGATTGCTCTGTTGTTCTTGTTGCCCTGGCTGGATCGCAGCCCGGTCAAGTCGATTCGTTACCGCAGCCCCATCGCAAAACTGATGCTTGGACTGTTTGCGCTGAGTTTTATCGGGCTCGGTTATTTTGGCCTGCAGCCGGTGACTACAGTCGGCACGATCGCCTCGCGATTGTTTACCTTTGTCTACTTTGCTTTTTTGCTGGGCATGCCGTGGTGGTCGCGGCTGGGAACTGCGAAGCAGGAACCGGAGAGAGTGACTTATGAAAGCCACTAGATTTGTCGCGGGGCTGCTGGCAACAGCGACCGCGTTGGTGCTGGCCTCACAGGTGCACGCGGCAGGAGATGTCGGGCACATCGAGCAGGCGAATAATGAGCTTGAGAATTCAGCTTCGTTGCAGCGTGGTGCGCGCAATTTTATGAACTACTGCGTAGGCTGTCACGCGCTTAAATATGTGCGTTACAACCGCCTCTCTGAAGACCTGGGTCTGAATGAAGATCAGCTGAAAGAGAATCTCATCTTCGGCGCTGACAAAGCCAATGCCAACGTCAATCGAGCCATGACATCCGAGCAGGCAACAAAATGGTTTAACGCCGAACCACCGGATTTATCCCTGACGGCCCGGTCGCGTGGGGTAGACTGGATTTACACGTATCTCAAGACTTTTTATGTCGATGAAAGCCGTGATTCCGGCGTCAACAACCTGTTGCTGGCGGGGTCGAGTATGCCCCATGTGTTATGGGAGTTGCAGGGCTTGCAGCGCGCCGTCTACCGCAACGAGACGGTGGTTGCCGATGGTGGTTTTACCGAAGAAATAAGCGTGTTCGATTATTTCGAGCCATTAAAGGCCGGGACACTGACACCGGCGGAATACGACGGCTTTGTGCGGGATACGGTGAATTTCCTGGATTATGTGGGTGAACCCATGAAACTGAAGCGCCAGAGAATCGGTTTAATGGTGTTAGGCTATCTGGTGGCCCTGGGATTATTGCTCTTTGCGCTTAAAAAAGAATACTGGAGAGACATCCACTAGCAAGAATCGTGCGTGTGGAACGTGGCTTACCGGTCGTGTTTCGACGTTGTCAAAACTGGTTTTCCGGCAGGTTGAGCAACAGCACATGACTGTTCCGATAACTCTGTCAAATTCAATATTTTCTTATCGGAGGCTCTATCCATGGCACTGATCGCCAATCGTCGCTCGGTCATGACGCTCTTTTCACGCCCCGCTTGTCCGCACAGTCATCGTGTTCGGATTGTGCTTGCCGAAAAAAGTATCAACGTAGAAATTGTGGATGTCGATGGACCCCGGCTTCCCGAGGATCTTCTCGATTTGAACCCGTATCACAGCGTGCCCACGCTGGTAGATCGCGAGCTCGTGCTGTACGACTCACGGGTTATAGTGGAATATCTCGATGAGCGTTTTCCACATCCCCCCTTGATGCCGGTAGACCCGGTGACCCGGGCACAATTCCGATTGGCCCTGTTTCGAATCGAGAAAGACTGGTACAGCCTTGTCGAGGAAATCGAGGCGGCCGCTGATCGCAAAAAGAGTGCGCGGGCGCGTAAAATGCTCAAAGAAAGCATACTTGCCAGCAGCGAAGTGTTTGCCACTAATCCCTATTTTCTGAGTGAAGAGTTTTCGCTGGTCGACACCAGCATTGCTCCGGTATTGTGGCGGTTGCCGAGTTACGGCATCGATCTGGGGCCCGAAGGCGAGGCCATAGACGGTTACATGGAACGCGCATTCAATCGCACTTCGTTTCAAAACAGTCTCACCGAGCTTGAGCAGGAAATGCGTATGTAGGTGCGTGGGATATGCTGGCGGTGAGGCGCCAGGAGCTCACGCAGCCGAGCCGAGACTGGAATATGGCCGAGACACCGACACTCACATCCAGAGTCCCCTATCTGTTTCGGGGGATGTACGAATGGATCGTGGACAATGAGCAGACACCGTACGTGGTGGCAAACGCTGATTTCGAAGGCGTCAGCATTCCTGATGGCTATGCGGTAGACAATCGCATTATTTTCAACATCAGCCACCTGGCGGTGGAAGATCTCGACATGTCCAATACCGCAATAACCTTTGCCGCGCGGTTTAGTGGAGTCGCCGAACAGATTTATTTGCCGATGCGCGCAATACTGGGGATTTATGCCAAAGAAAGCGGCGAAGGAATGATCTTCGCCAGTGAACAGATTGAAGCTGAAAAAGAGGACAAAGAACCACCACCTGGAGGTGGCAAACCCAATCTTCACATCGTCAAATAAGCTGCGATACCGATTGCACTCTGGCAGCAATCAGTGACTCAATGGATTTGCTACTTCAAAAGCGTGCTGTCGGATCAGCAGCATCACACTGTTGTTCGCGGGTGGCTCGCAGCCGTCGCTGAGTTACTGTCAGTTGCTTGGAAACAATTTGCCCGGGTTCAGAATATTGCCGGGATCAAATTCCTTTTTGATGCGTTTCATCAGCGCCAGTGTCGCCGGTTCGATTTCCAGGCCGACAAATTCTTTTTTCTCGTAGCCGATACCATGCTCGCCAGATAACGTTCCCCCGAAATCAATAACCGTGGCAAAGACTTTCTGAAGACACGCGGCGATCTGTTGGGTTTGCCGGGTGTCATCGGGGTCGACCAGGAGGTTGACGTGAAGATTACCATTGCCCGCATGCCCGAAAGCGACAATCAGGATGCCGTGAGTATCTGAAATCTGCTTTAGCGCGACCACAAAATCTCCCAGGCGTGACACCGGCACCACAACGTCTTCATTAATCTTCTTCGGCGCAATATTGCGCAACGCCGGAGACAGTGCTTTGCGTGCCTGCCACAGCAGTTTGGTTTCATCTGCATTTTTGGCCGCACGACATTCGAGCAGGGCCTCGCCCGCGGCGGCAGCGGCGATGGCAGCAGCGGCGGTATCGAGCTGGTCCAACCGGCCGTCGACTTCGACGATCAACATCGCGCGCGCTGCGGCAGGTATGTCTGCACCGCTGTAATTGCGAATCAGCTGCAGGCATTCAGCGTCGGTAAATTCCAGCGCGCACGGCACTGTACTCTGCGCCATAATGCGAGACACTGCGCGGGCGGCTGCGGCTGCTGATGTGTACAGTATGCGCAGTGCACGCCGGCCTTCGGCAACAGGAGTCAGGCGCAGTGTTGCCTCGGTGATGACGGCCAGCGTTCCTTCGGAACCGATGATAAGCCGTGTCAGATCGTAGCCGACGACACCTTTTGTTGTGTAACAACCGGAGCGAATCTCGACGCCGTCGCCTGTAACCGCTCTCAGTCCAAGAGTGTTCTCGCGCGGCGTGCCGTATTTTACTGCGCGCGGCCCTGCCGCATTGCAGGCCAGGTTTCCTCCAATTGTCGAATATTCCGCCGAGGTCGGATCTGGCGGCCAGAAAAAACCATGCTGTGCCGCAGCGCGCTGCAAGTCGCCGTTAATACAACCGGGTTGCACTACGGCAACACGGTTGTCGGCATCGATTTTGCAGTTCCGCATATTTTCAGTCGAGAGCACAAGCCCGCCGGTTTCAGGCACTGCAGCCCCCGCTGTGCCAGTGCCCAGCCCGCGTGCCGTGACAGGTACCGAGTGAGCGTTGCAGATAGTAACCACCGCGGCCACCTGCGCATGGGTGGCGGGCAAGACGACGACTGCCGGCACATTCTGCCGACGGCTGTTATCGTAGCTGTAGGCCCAGCAGTAAGCGGGGTCTGTGCGCACATTTTCTGATCGGACTGCGTTGCGAAGTTCGTGAAAAAATTGCGCACCAGGCGTGTGTGCTGAAAAGTTGTCGGGCATTACTGCTGGTGACCGAGCAGATGATCGTCAAGCAGAAAACACAGACAATGAATGAGCAACAAATGCACTTCCTGTATGCGGGCCGTCGAAGTGGCCGGAACGCGCAACTCGACGTCAGCCGTACCCAACAGCTTTTTCATATCCCCACCGTCGCGCCCGCTCAGGGCGATAATCTGCATTCCCGCATTATGCGCCGCCCGAATTGCCCGATTGACGTTAGCAGAATTGCCTGATGTGGAAATTGCCAGCAGAAGATCGCCGGGCCGGCCCAATGCCGCGACCTGTTTGGCAAATATATCGTCGTAGCTGTAATCGTTAGCGATCGACGTGACAGTGGAGGCGTCCGTAGTCAGCGCCATTGCGGCAACACCGGCACGATCACGTTCAAAGCGGTTCAGTAATTCTGAAGAAAAATGCTGGGCGTCGGCCGCGGAGCCGCCGTTACCGCAACTCAACACTTTGTTGTTGTTATCCACGCACTGACACAGTAGTTTTGCCGCAGCTGCAATGTGCGCAGGCATGTGCTCGCGGGCGATGCGCTTGGTGTCAATGCTTGCGTCAAATAATTCTACAATACGCGCTTGTGCCAAATTTTCAGTCACCTTGTTTTCCTGTCATTGTGAAATAGCGCCTCGCACCCGGGGGAGAAGGCGTCCTTGATCCAGTCGATGTCCATGTGGCGACTGTCCAGGGCAACGACATCGAACCGGCAAATGGTTTGCATGTCGCGCACTACAGTGCATAAATAATATTGTGCGCTACGTCTGAGCCTGAGTTGCTTTTGTGGCGCGATGCTCATCGCCGCCCCACCAAATTGTTGCCCGCTCCTGTAGCGTACTTCGATGAACACCAGCGTGCCACTGTCACGCATAATAAGATCAATCTCGCCCCACCGGCAACGATAGTTGCGCGCAACCGGGTGCAAACCGTGTGTCTGCAGAAATTTCAGTGCCACTGTCTCTGCGCGATCACCGCGGCGTTTTGGCAAATAGCTCATCGGTAAATGCGTCCATGCGTTTACTCATTAACTCCATTTGTTTCTGTTTACTGCAGACTTTTTTGCAAAACAACGGGTTCGCTGTCTGCCGGATCCATGCCGGGTTCGTCAAATTCATCCAGTGGTGGCAAATAGTGCAGTGTGCCATTTTTTATCTGCGCCGCTTCGAGTCCCCGCGTAATGCGATTGCCGGGCTCCAGAGACAACACGCCCGTCATGCCCGGCCATGATGTCTCGAGGGGGCGGCGCTGCGCAAAGAGCAGCGGTATCAATTGATACGCATCAATACCCATGGCGTACAAACGGGCGCTGCGTTTCATGCGATTTGGCCAGTATTGCGTGAGCAGCTGACGGTCTGCGATGACCAATGGATCATCGGAAATCATCCAGGGTGCATCCGCAAAGACAATGCCGTCCAGATCTTTACGATTGCGTGTCGTATCGTTGTCAAAAATTGCTGAAGTCGCGAACACCGGCAAATCATTGGCGTAGTGAAAGTTAAGTTGCGGGCGCAATAATCGGCCCTGATCGGCATTTGCTGCCAGAAATACCAGTTGCGTATCCTGTCGTCGGCGAGGTTCAAACTCGAGTTCTTCACCGGCGAGCGAGCTGACGCGGCGATGGCGTGCCCTGCTGCTGTTGAGATTCAGCAATTGGGTGATCGGCATGCGAAAATCTTTTTCTCCCGGGTTGTATCCCTGGTGGTCAATCAAAATGCCACCCCCTCGCTCATATTCACTGGCAAAGCTTGCCAGCACCCGTGCACCCCAGTCCGTGTCAGGGACCAGCGCGACCGCCCGGGTCAGGTCTTGCGCCAGTGCGCGGCGCGCGGCTTCGGCGGCCTCATGTTCCGGTGCGAGCGAAAACTGGAAAAGGTGTGACGGTGCCGGCAGGTCACCCGGAAGATAATTGAGCGCCAGTATCATCGCGCCATTGGCATTGTCGCTAACCAGTTTTTCGACACTGCTTTTTACCAGCGGTCCAACGACAAACTGTGCCCCGTCTGAAATGGCCTCTTTAAAGACGTCGGTTGCGTCACGGCTGGTGGTGTCGTAGATACTCAATACCGGGCGCCGGGCATTGTCGGTGTCGTCCATGTAGGCTGCCAAAAAGCCGTCGCGCACCGCAATGCCTGCGGAGCTGAATCGGCCGTCCAGCGGTAACAGGAGCGCCACTTTTGATGGAAAATCGAGTTCGTCAATGCCAGGTCCGAACAGGTCACGAGTAATCACGGTGGCGTGGTGTTCCGGATAGGCAAGCTGCCAGTCTGCAAGCTGTTGGCGCAGGCCGACCGGGTTGCGTCGATAGTTGCGATAATGATTCGCAAGAGCCAGCCAGCCAGCGACGTTGGCATTGGCGTCAACCGGTGCCTCCAGCGGATGGCCTTTGCGGCTTAGCTCCCGCAGTGACCGCCATAGCAGCCGGTGGTTGGCGCTGATGTTTGCATCGCCGCTCATCAGGGCACCGCGAGCGCTGAGTGCCTGGATCAGTTTCACCGCATCACCGGCCATTGCGTGGGCGCGTGCGCGCAGTTCCAGGTAGGCCGGTTGATAGGGGTCACTGACTCGCGGTGCAATGCTGTCCAGGCGTTGCAGGGCCTGGGTGGGATTATTCGCAACCAGCGATTCCGTAGCCAGCAACATGTCGATGACGACATCGTTTTTTGGCAACTCACCGCGCACTTTGCGCAGCACCGTCAGGCTTTTCATGGCCTGGCCGTGGTTAAACCAGGCACGACTGGCGTCGAGCAGGTACGCATCCCGCCGGGGACCTGTCGAAGTACTGGCCAGACGCTCCCAGGTGCGGGCCGCGCGGTCATGACGTCCGGCAGCCGCGTCGCGCAACGCCTGTCTTGTCGCGCCGGAATCAGGTTTAATGGACGGGGACTGAGGCAGACAGGCGGACAGCCCGATGCACAGTACCAGGAGCACCGTGCAGAGCCTTGAAAAGGGCCGCGGGAAGGTAGTGGGAAGCTGTCTGGACATGGCTCGATAGACCGTCTAAAAGGCAAAGAATTTCATAATGATACACGTAATGCAAAAGCTAATTGTGGCTATTTTGGGCAGTTTTTCGCATGACCCGGCTCAATCGCAGGCCAGCGGACTGACTGGGCGTGGCAGGGGATGAAAGAAACTAAAACGGGTTGTCTCTTCGTGGTGGCAACACCGATCGGCAACCTGGAGGATCTGAGCCCGCGTGCGCAGCAAGTGCTTGACCATGTTGACCTGATCGCTGCCGAGGATACCCGGCACAGTGGGCGTCTGCTGGCGCATTTTAACATTGATGCATCACTCATCTCCCTGCACGAACATAACGAAACCGAACGCACTTCCGGCTTGCTGAAAAGACTGCATGCCGGTGACAACATCGCATTGATCTGTGATGCCGGAACGCCGTTGATCAGCGATCCCGGGTTCAGGCTGCTGCAGGAAGCGCGCAGGGCAGGGCTCGCGGTCAGTCCCATTCCCGGGCCATGCGCGGCCCTCGCCGCATTGAGTGTGGCGGGTCTGCCGACTGACCGCTTCGTATTTGAGGGCTTTTTGCCGGCCAAAACCGCCGCCAGGATGCAGCGGCTGCAAGGCCTGGCACAAGAGCAGCGTACGCTGGTTTTCTATGTGCCAGTGCATCAACTGGCGCGCCAATTGGGGAACATGGTGGAGGTATTTGGCGAACATCGTGTTGCAACGCTGGCCCGCGAGCTCACCAAGCTGCATGAGACAATCAGCCACGGCACGCTGGGCGATTTACAGGAGCTGTGGCAGCGTAACCCGTCCCAGCACAAAGGCGAGCTGGTCCTGGTGGTCGGTGGTGCGCAGGAAGCCGAAACAACTGTCGATGAACTGCAACAACTTGTGTCCATCCTGCTGGAGAACATGGGCCCGAAACAGGCCGCGCAATCTGCCGTCAGGATCAGTGGGTGCGCGCGCAATCGTGCGTACAAGATTGCTCTGGAACTGGCAGGAATGCGCTGAATCGCTGAAATTCGGGACTCTGCGCCGGCGACACCAGGTGAGCATTTGCATCGCGATGCAGGTGCGCAGGGTAGCGT
>JABDLQ010000054.1 GCA_013002925.1 Gammaproteobacteria bacterium
CGGTAATGGTGCGCATTGTACTTGCAGAAACAGATGGAACGTTGTCAGCTGCCATTGGTGCGAAGCTCAATTATCCGACCTTGCTTTGGATTTTTGGCAACGCTATTGGTTCGTCTGTTGATCATGAGTGCTCACAGCACCTGACGTAATGCTTGCAGGCAATAATCGACGTTCTTCTGTGAAGCGCCATATCCCATCAAACCGATGCGCCAGACCTTGCCGGCCAGCGTGCCCAGACCCGCCCCGATTTCCAGGTGATGTTCATCCAGCAGCTTTCGTCGTATGGCCGCTTCTTCGTTTACATACTGATCAGGGATCAATACAGAGTTTAACTGCGGCAGACGTGACTCCGGGTTCACCAGGTAATCGATGCCCAGTTCCTGCAGACCATCGCGCAGGCGTTCATGCATAGCCGTGTGCCGGGCCCATGCAGCGTCCAGACCTTCCTCCTGCAACATGACCAAAGCTTCATGCAATGCATACATTGCGTTCACCGGTGCGGTGTGATGATACGTTCGACCGCCTTGTCCGTCCCAATAACCCATCACCAGGTTTAAATCGAGAAACCAGCTCTGCACTTTTGTTTTACGCTCGCGAATTGTTTTCACAGCGAGACTGGAGAAACTGACAGGGGATAATCCCGGCGGTGCAGACAGACATTTCTGACTGCCTGAATAAACGGCGTCAATACCCCAGTCATCCACGAACAAAGGGCTGCCCCCGAGCGAGGTAACCGTATCGACAATGCTCATGCAACCGTGCTCGCGGGCCAGGCGACACAGGGTTGCGGCATCAGACAACACACCGGTGGATGTTTCGGCGTGAACAAATGCCACAAACTTTGCATCAGGATTGGCTTTTAATACCGTTTCGACTTTCTCCGGATCAACCGGTGAACCCCATTCGTCCGCCACAACCACGGCAATGCCGCCGATGCGTTCCACATTTTCTTTCATGCGCGAACCAAATACTCCATTGATGCACACGATGACTTTGTCACCCGGTTCTACCAGGTTGACAAACGCGGTTTCCATTCCGGCCGAGCCGGGCGCCGACACCGCGAATGTCAGCTTGTTATCAGTTTGAAAGGCGTAACCCAACAACTGTTTGAGCTCATCCATCAGGTCCGTAAAGTCCGGGTCCAGATGCCCGAGCGTTGTCTGACCCAAAGCCTTTAGGACACGCGCAGAGACGTCCGAGGGGCCCGGACCCATCAGGGTTTTGGATTGCGGATGAAAGGAGCGAATATCAAGGTCAGTCTTAATGCGAACAGATGGGGTCATTGCTGGAAATCCTTGGTCAGAAAGCTGCCGCCGGTCAAGCCGATTCGTCAGTTGAAAATTATTTGGGAAACACCCGTTTGCCGGGTAGATGCGAACGCAAGGATACTACAAGCGGCTGAGCCTGCCATTAGCATTTTCCGAAACCGAAACCGAAACCGAAACCGAAACCGTTCCTTTCCCCTCAACCCGTTTCCGGAGGGAATGGGGGAACATCAGTTGGCGACAACGCCCTGACAGGAGGGGCGATGGAACCACGTTAGTTGGTAATACACTATTCCCGCAACGCAGCGGGAGTATCATTCGGCGAAACGACCTGTTTTGGCGGAGGCTGTATGAAAGCTATCACTTCGTCTTTGCGAGCGCGAAGCGCGCGGCAATCTCCCAACGTTGTACTGCCCGAACTTATTGATGTCACAGAAGCCGGACGGGGATTGCCGCACCCGCTTTGCGGGTTCGTAATGACGATCCGGTATTTTCACACGCTCTCGGCCGTTCCGGGACTGACGCGAGGTCAGATTGCTAATCGACTGAATAACAGCTGTAAAAACACCCGGATAATCCGATTGCGGTTTATCCTGGCAGTGTTTGTTTGTCAGGTTACGGTAACCCTGTTACAGATCAGGCGATGTGCTCTTTGAGTAATTTGAGCCCGCGTTTTTCGATCTGCCGGATGCGTTCCGCTGAAACCCCGTACTCGTTCGCCAGTTCGGTGAGTGTGTCCTTGGCTTCATTCAACCAGCGACGCTGCACGATGTCGCGGGTGCGGTCATCGAGCGAGTTCATCGCGAGCACCAGCTGTTGTTCCTGGTGACGCTGCTCGTCTTCATTGGCTACTGCCGTACCCGGATCGTCTTCGTCCGAGGGCAGGTAAGTTTCCGGGCCATAGCCGTCACTCTCGCCGGCCGTGGGTACCGCATTGAAGGACACATCGGCGCTCGACATCCGCCGTTCCATTTCCTGCACATCCCCGACTTTTACGCCGAGATCTTTGGCAATGGCTTTGGTGTCATCGACACTCAGCCACGACAGATTCTTTTTGCTCTTACGCAAGTTAAAGAACAGTTTGCGTTGCGCCTTGGTGGTTGCCACTTTCACCATGCGCCAGTTGCGCAGCACAAATTCATGAATTTCAGATCGAATCCAATGCACGGCGAACGACACCAGTCGCACACCAAATGACGGATCGAAGCGTTTGACTGCCTTCATCAGGCCGATATTGCCTTCCTGCACAATGTCAGCCATGTTCAGACCATACCCGGAGTATCCGCGGGCAATGTGCACAACAAAGCGCAGGTGGCTGATGACCAACTGTTTGGCCGCGTTCAGATCGCGGTCTTCACGAAAACGATTGGCAAGTTCAACTTCCGTCTCCCGGTCCAGAATCGGAATCTGGGTGACCGTCGAAATGTACGAATCCAGGCTCCCGACCGGACCGATCAGGAGGTTTTCATTGGTTTTCAATACCAGTGCATTTGTCATGTGTATCTCTCTCCTTGGGGGCGCGATTTTAGCACTCCTGTAGATAGAGTGCTAAAAAAACGAATAGTTCCATAATATCCGGAAGAAATAGTTATAAATTACAGCAAGATAGGGGTCGGCTCTAGCCAGTTTCAAGATGCCGCAAATGGCGGCTGGCTGCGACCCAGGAGCCAACAGCCCCCAGCACCACGGCTCCGAGCACCAGCCACAGCCATTGCAGATCGGCGAGGCCACGCAGGCTGAAGTCGCTGCCATACAGCCCGGCGACACGGCTGACGGGTCCGCCGACCAGATGCACGGCCACGGTGACCAGAACGACAGAAATCAGGCCGCCGAGCGCCCCATACCAGATGCCGGTATACAAAAAAGGCCGCCGGATAAAGGCATCTGAGCCACCGACCAGGCGGGTGATTTCGATTTCATCACGCCGCTGCTGAATTTCCATGCGAATGGTGTTGCCAACGATCACCAGCACAGCGAGCGCCAGCAGAATGCCGGCAACCATCACGACCCGGCGGACCACATCCAGCATTGCGTGAAAGCGCTCCACCCACTCGGTGTCCAGCTGGACCAGGTCAACGCGTGGCAAAGCCTGCAGCTCCGCCGCCAGTTCCATCACCTTCTCCGGGTTCTCGTCCAGCGCGTTGGGTCGGACGATCATGGTCGCCGGCAGGGGGTTTTCTTCGAGCGTGTCCAGCGCGGCACCGAAGCCCGACAGCGCCTTGAAGTCCTCCAGAGCCTCGGCAGCGGTCAACACAATGAGACCGTCAACCAGTGGATGTGATTCAATCTGTGCACTCAGATCAGCGAGTGCCTCTTCACTGGTACCGGGTGTAACGTAGACGGACAGGTCAACCGCATTGGCCCATTCACCACTGATCAGTCGTGCATTTTGTACCAGCAGGTGCAAACCGGTCGGTAGTGCCAGTGCGATGCCGATAACCAGCAAAGTCATCAACGCGGCGAACGGTTGCGTGGTCAGCCGCGACAGTGAGTTGCCAGCAGCATCCATGTGATGCCCAAGCAGGCCACCGACCGAGAGATTCAGCGACGCGGCTTTTTTTCTGACGGATGCGCCGCGGCCAACGCCTTTTCTGATGGGGTTGCGTGCATGCGGTTTTAAGCTGGCGCCATGTTTCGAAGTTCTAGCCATTGCCATCATCACCAGTAAACACGCCCGTGTCTGCATTCGCGCCGATGCCAGGATCTACCATCCGGCCCTGATCCAGCGTGATCAGGCGCCGGTTGAGTGAGCTGATCAGGCTCTGGTCATGGCTTGCGACCAGCACGGTGACACCGACTTCGCTAAAGCGCGTAAAAATTGCCATGATTTCCTGCGACAATTCGGGATCGAGATTTCCGGTGGGCTCATCAGCAATCAGCAACGCCGGCTTGCGTACAACCGCCCGTGCAATTCCAACACGCTGTTGCTCGCCGGTGGACAAGGCCATCGGCATGGCGTTTTCCTTGTGCAGCAGACCTACCTGGTCCAGCGCAGCGCGCACCCGTTTGGCAATCTGTTGCCTGGGCGTACTCGCCACGATCAGCGGTAGCGCGACATTATTAAACACACTGCGATCGTACAAGAGCTTGTGATCCTGGAAGACCATTCCGATCTGGCGGCGAAACAACGGTATTCGCCAACGGGGTGTGGTGGTCGTGCTGCGGCCATTAATGAACACGTGACCGCTGGTGGGCAGTTCGATCAGTGCGATGAGTTTGAGCAATGTGCTTTTGCCGGCACCCGAGTGGCCGGTCAGAAACGCCATTTCACCGGCGTCCATTTTGAAGTCTATTGCCTGAAGTGCTTCTTGCCCACCGGGATAGCGTTTGGTGACTTTTTCAAACTGGATCACGAGTTGCCTGTGTCCGCCCCTTTTAACAGAGCCTCGGTATATTGTTCGGCCTCAAATGGGCCGAGATCTTCCGCGCTCTCGCCGATGCCAACGTAGCGAATCGGGATGCCGAGTTTTTCCGCCACAGCGATCAAAATACCGCCCTTTGCGGTGCCATCGAGTTTGGTAATGGTAATGCCGGTCAATTCAACCGCATCGTTAAACTGACTGGCCTGGGTCAGTGCGTTTTGACCATTGCTTGCATCGATGATCAGCATGATTTCATGTGGGGCATCTGCATCGATGCGCTGCAGTACGCGTTTGATTTTGCGCAGTTCGTCCATCAGGCCGTCCTGGGTGTGCAGGCGTCCTGCCGTGTCCGCGATCAGCACATCTACATTGCGTGATTTGGCTGCCTCGAAAGCGTCGTACACGACGGCTGCCGGATCGGCACCGGTGGCCTGGGCGATCACCGGCACGCGGTTACGTTCCCCCCACGTTTGCAGTTGCTCAACGGCCGCTGCGCGAAAGGTATCACCCGCGGCCAGCATCACGGAGATGCCGTTTTCCTTAAAGCGTCGCGCCAGTTTGCCAATCGTCGTCGTTTTACCCGCGCCGTTGACGCCGACCATCAGCAAAACGAACGGGCCTTTTGCTCCCCGCAATCGCAGGGGTTTGTTACACGGCGCCAGAATTTCCATGATGGCTGCTTTCAGCGCTTCTACCAGCGCCTCGACGCTGTCCAGTTCATCGCTGGAGATGCGTGCGTGCAGGGCATCCATGATTTTCTGTGTGGCATCGACACCGACATCAGCCATCAATAGCCGGGTTTCGAGCTCTTCGAGCAATTCATCGTCTATTTTGCCACTGCTGAAAAGCTCGCCAAGATCAGCGGTCAGTACCGCCTCACCGCGATTGAGGCGCTCCCGCAGACGTGAAAAAAAGCCTTTCTTTTTTGGTTTTTTGGTGACACCGTTGGCTTCGGCTTGTGAAGATGACTTGAACATAAATGCTTTGCGAACTCCGGGGCTGCAGCGCAATCACAGCGCAGCAGGTATGCTAGCGGCAATGGCGGCAATTTGCCAATGAGCGAAGGTCTGGCGGATAGTGTCGAATCCACCGAAAAATGCACCGGGAAACCGGTTCCGGATTATTGCCGGTCAGTGGCGTGGGCGCCGGATCGGGTATGCCGCTGGCACCACGGCGCGGCCAACCGGTGATCGTGTCCGCGAAACCCTCTTCAACTGGCTGAATCCACTGGTTGAAGGCACCCGGTGTCTGGATTTGTTTGCAGGCTCTGGCGCCCTGGGACTGGAGGCTCTGTCACGCGGTGCCCGCGAAGTTGTGTTCGTCGACCGGGATCAGCGGTTGATGCGGAGCCTGAGTGAGAATATTGAAAAACTGGGATGTTCCAATGCAACGGTTTACACCCGGAGCGCCGAAAAATGGCTCGAAACCTTTCATTCTGCCTTTGACGTAGTGTTTCTCGATCCGCCGTTTGGGGATCATGTGCTGGATAATTTGTGTAAACTGATTGGCGCAAAAGACACCGTGCGCCAGGGGGGTTACTGTTACCTTGAGATGGCGGCCACAGCGCCCACACCAGAGCTGCCTCCAGGCTGGACGGTTCTTAGGGACAAGCGGGCAGGTCAGGTGCGGTTTCAACTGGTGCAGGTAAACGGCGAGGGACGTCAGGAACAATGAAAGAGAAAAAAATGCGCGCGCTGTACCCGGGTACCTTTGACCCGATAACAAACGGACATTATGACCTCGTCCGGCGTGCGGCCGACATTTTCGACGAAGTTGTCGTTGGCATCGCATCAAACCCCCGAAAACGCCCATTGTTTACACTGGAAGAACGCGTAGGCCTGGCCAGGGTCGTATTACAGGACATCGACAATTGCAGCGTGACCGGTTACACGGGTCTCACGGTGCGTTTTGCCAAGGAGAATAACCTGCAGGTGATGGTGCGTGGTCTGCGCGCTGTGTCGGATTTTGAGTTCGAATTTCAGATGGCCACGATGACGCGGCAAATCGAACCCGATGTCGAAACGGTGTTTTTAACCCCTGACGAAAAATTTACCTACATTTCTTCAACTCTCGTGCGCGAAGTCGCATCGTATAATGGCGATGTCTCAAAGTTTGTTCATCCGATGGTCAATGAGGAACTCAAAAACCGGGCGCGCACCAAAAGCTGAGCGTACCGTTAGCAAGTAGAGCACCATGGCCTTAAAGATTACCGATGAATGTATAAACTGCGACGTGTGCGAACCCGAGTGCCCGAATGAAGCGATCTACATGGGTCCGGAGAT
>JABDLQ010000061.1 GCA_013002925.1 Gammaproteobacteria bacterium
ATCACAACGCCGACCAGTGTTGACGAGAACCAGTAGGAGTCCAGATCACCGGTTTGTTGCAGACCCCATTGCAGTATGCTGCGCTGACCCTCGTTTAACGGAGTGGGGTTGCCTTCATCGTCATATCCCTGGATAGCGCGCGACCATTCGCCGTCACTTTCGGTTAATGAAAAACCGTTGGCTACAAACAGCTTGATGATATCAAGATGACCGCCACCCGCTGCTAAACCAAACGGCGATTCGTGAAAATAGTGATCCTTGGTGTTCCATGCATTGGAATCAGCGGCAAGGATTTGCCGCACAGTCTCTACGTCGCCTGTCTCTGCGGCTTCGTGGATATTTGCGGCCGGCACCTGCGGTATCAGCAGCAAGCACACCAACAACCCGGTTGCCTTGAGTCTTGATGCGAAAACATTTGTCGCCACTTGCACTTTGTTCATCGGATTATCACCTGTTTGTTTTGATGGCGTGCCGGGCGAACGTAAAGACGTTGAGACTGGCTTGCCGGCCGTGTTCAAAAGTGTCGGCGCAAAACTTGCGGGGCACTGATTGATGCATGGTAACGCCCGGACAGGCACGGCGATGTGATCCGGGTCACGGTTATATTGAGTAAAATCACAGAGTTAAGAATTTAGCGGCGAGAAGTGGCGATTGTCAGGATTTAAGCTTAGCCAGTTTTGCGACCCCCTGAAGAGCGCCTTTGTTGCTGATGGTCGAGATCAGCCGGCTGTCTTTCAGCGAAAACCATTCGATGTTCTCCATCAACGCTTCCCACCACAGCTGCTCGAATATCGCATCTTTGTGGGCCTGGTCGTTTTTCATGCGCTCGATCGCATGTTCGAAAAGACCCTGCATGAGGCGATAGCGGCCGGTCAGTTCGCTCAGACCCATGGTGTAGGTATAGGTTTTGAGAATGCCACCCAGACCAACGCTGATCCCGATCGTGGCGCTCAGTCCGGGCTTGATTTGCTCAAAAAACGGGAGCTCGAGATAGCCAATGACAAACAAAGATATACCGCTGAGTAGCGACACAACAAAAAGCGAGGTTCCCAGGAGGTCCAGATTCCTGAGCTTTGCTTCGTCGCGTTTCAATGCGCGGCAAAAGTAGCTGTGCTGGTCCTCGATCCAGTGCCGGTTCACCAGCTCCATAGAGTTTGCAGGCGTGCCTTCCGCTGGTTTGTCATTTTCGAACAGCTGAATTTTTCTCAGCGCGTCGAGAAACCACCGGTTATCCTCGCCGAGCTTGCGCGTCATATACTGCAGTTCCCGATAATTATTTAATATCGAGGCACGTTTTTTGCGTCCTGCTTCCGACAAGCTAAAGAAGAAAAATAGCCTGGAAATCTCGCCAACCGCCCGGTACAAATGGTATTTGCGTTGAAAGTCGGAATTTCTGATGCGTATAGATACAACTATTGTGACGACGTAGATCAACACGTACAACGCCAAAACCAGGGGGATGGGGAATATTCGAAAATACAGCAACAGTGTTGTCATCAAGGTCGCAGTCAACGTATAGAATATGATCGTATATCGTTTAAAAATAGCCTGGAAGTGATTGGCGACAAGATCGGATTTTAGATAAAGCTGATGAATAAAACGCAGATGATCAGGCAGCTTTTGCGTATCGGTATCCAGCAAGGGGTAACCTTGTTCAGCGTCTTTCGTCGCAAGTGTCTGGTTAAACGTGTTTGCCCGCTGCAGATTGCTAAGTTCCGAAACGGCCGCGAAAACGTCTGTGCGCTCAGTGTTTCGGGTTTTAAGTAAGGCGTCGGTGGTTTCATACAGTCGCATGTCGGCAATAAACGGGATCGACTGATCTGACTGCCGCACCGACAGGAGGTGCATAACGGGGCGGGTAGTGGCCATCCACTCCTTGCTGTCAAGCCGGGTTTCGAGACTGGGCAGCTCTCCACTCAAAGCATAGTGAACGACTTCCCCGGTGCCCCCCGCGAGACCATTGTATTTGCCGTCCCACGCTGAAATCAGTAAATCACTTTGATCGACGATCCATTTACCGATACCTGCATAACAAAGATCTCTTTCACTTGCCGGATCAAAGCGCTGCTGAGTTTTGCAATAGACGGCCGCGCCAAGCAGGTCATCGAACGCGCGCCGGCTATCAGCATTTTCGAAATCCTTGCGGTATTCGTGTTTATCCATTGGTAGCGCGGCATACAAATAAATACCGTGATCGAGTGCAATTGTGGCAGCCAGCTGATCGGCTCCTTCTGCCAGTGCGCTGATCAGATATATCGGGGTGTCTTCGAAGCATTGCCGGATATGCTGAAAAATTTCGCCAAGCTGAGCTTTGACTGATTCAATTGAATCTGCACTCAGATCCCTATGGCCGGTGACACCCAAAGTTATGGGAACCCTGCCATTGGGTGGATGGCCGGTAATCTGCAGTGGTGTTTTCGGGGTGCTGTCCACGACTAACAGAATCCTGCAAAATGTTTAGACCTTACCTTGAAGGCTGCCGCGGTCTCTCCAACTCGATTGAGTTCATCAATCTGGCGAGTGCTATCCATGGGCCACAAAATTTGCGGGTCAATGTCCGTAATTCCGATTGCTTCCAGTCCTTTGATTGTAAGATCCGTGTTGTATCGCATGTAGGTAAACAGTTTTTTGTCGACCGGGCCTGCAGAGTTCATAAGGTCCCCGATTTCCATGTCGATTTCATCGCCACACAGGCAGTTGCCAAACGAGCGGCATAAAATATCCTGCTCCGCACTGGCAGCACTCATCAAGGCCTGTGGCGTCTGCGTCGCCGTGTATCCCAGATGCATGTCTTTGGTGTTAAGTTCACGTTTGGCATCGGGAACCATGCCGGTACCGACGGAAACCAGCAGCAGTCTGTCAGCCCCTGTTTTCCACTGCAATTTGTAAGGCTCAAGAGTCGCCATAAGAAACGTCTGGAATGACGGGTTGTTGTATGGCGTGATGCCGCCGTCAACAAAGATAAACTCGTTGTCGCCTAAAGTGATGCTCTCAGGCTCGAAAAAGCTCGGCGCGGCAGTACTCGCACGCACCAGCTGCCACAGGGGCAAATCGAGATTGCAATCTGGTAAATCCCGCTGATTAAAAAGCGCCTGTGGATTATTGGAAAGCAGCCAGGGCGAGCCAGTAGTGGCATTGCGCATCACGATCATTAGCAGCGTCCTGATTTTGTCACTGCCAAAGACGGTGTCCGCACCAAAGGTATCCTGTAACAATTGCGTGATTGCCTCGGACTTGTACTTAAAATACAGCCGCTTAGACAAAGCGGCCTTTTTAAATATTTCCTGCCCGCACTCGAGATAAAACGGACGAATTTCAGCAGTGCTCATACCGGTAGCAAGCGCAGTTGCGAGAATTGCCCCGGTGCTGGTGCCAGAAATATAGTCAAAATAATCCGCCAGCACCATGTCGGCCTGCCCGGTCGCACCCCGCAGCTGCAATTCGATTTGTTCAAGCATGCCAAGCGCAAGAATTCCACGTATGCCACCGCCGTCGATGCTCAGTATTTTTCTTTGTTCAGGTTTGGGCATACAGAAGTTCAATATAAAGTGGTATGGGTAAGGCGGTCTTCAATTATTCCACAGCGATTCAGAACCATCAGTTCTGGCTACCCCTGCCGGACAATCACAAACACGCTGCAATG
Organism: Gammaproteobacteria bacterium; assembly: GCA_013002925.1. Taxonomy (GTDB): domain Bacteria; phylum Pseudomonadota; class Gammaproteobacteria; order Steroidobacterales; family SZUA-146; genus SZUA-146. The sequence goes on from JABDLQ010000061.1 coordinate 3,644, forward strand.
GAATCGTGGTAGCAAACATATGTCAGATCCAGTCTATTTACAAACGCATAGGCACTCGCGTTCGCTGTGACATCCAGACCGGTTAGCACTGTGGGGGTGCCATGAAGATTGTCGCTTCCGGTATCCTGCCTCCTACCTCCTGCTTCACACGACATTAGTGCGTCCATGCACGTCATCGCAAGCATTCATTATTAGTCATCCGTGACTACCTGATTCGGAACTATCACGCGTCCGTTAGTGACCGCAAGATTCGCATTGAGCGAGGCATTGAAACCGCGCACTACAGCATTCCGGGCATCGCCAATGCGGAAGTGATCACAGATCATAATAACCAGCGGTTGCTGATGTTTTATCAGGGCCTTGAATACGGCACCCGGCAGCTGAGTCGGGTGGCTGAGTCGTCCAACGGCATCGATTTCAAACCGCTGAATGGCACGATTCCGAGCCCGAGCCCCTATCTGCGTAGTTTTCAATACAACGGTCACTTCTATCTGAGCGGAATGCCTGGCGTTTTATTTCAGGCAGAATCGGTCACAGGGCCGTACATCCCGCGTCAACACCCCCTGATTGAACTTCGCATGCGCCACGCGGGTGTCAGGGTGGTCGGCTCGACACTCTACGTGTACTGGTCACGCGTGGGCGATCACATCAACCTGCGGTGTTGAGGACTGCCCGGATGACTCAAACACTTCGTGCATCCGTTCGAGCATCAGGGTTTTCCACGTCGTAATCTGATTTGCGTGAACGTCGTGACGCTTGGCCAGCTCAGCCAGCGTACGCCCGCCTTTGATCGCTTCCATCGCCACTTTTGCTTTGAAAGCCGGTGAGTGATTCCGGCGGAGTCGTCTGCCCATTGTTTCTCTACCGTGTCATGGGCTTTTCATGCCCGATTGACGCTGAGAATCCACTTAACGTACTGTCTTAATTACCGGGAACACCTCTATCAGACGTCCAACAGTCAATGACTGGGGTCGTTTTTTCTGCCTGTGTACTATTGGGAGGGCTTTTATTCTACTTATCCGTGTTAGTTATCTCTGCTCTCGCCGATTCATAGTCTCAGGGCACAACACCACTTGGGCCAGGAGGCAGCAGAAAGAATTCAGGAAAAATCGCGTAGTCGACGAAATTAGAAAAACCATCGCCGGTAAAATCGGCATCACCGGTAGTCGCAGTATTAAAAAACGGTACCCACAGAGATACGTCCAAAAAGTTAACAACGCCATTGTTATCAAGATCCGGGTCACAGACATTGCCGTAGCCGTCTCCATCGGTATCACGTTGTGACTGTCCACCAGCATCCAGGATGACAGGCCCATTTGGTATTTCGATGCAGTTATCCTGTTCGTCACGAATGCCATCGCCATCACCATCCAGCACCGCTACATCATTGCAGTAGTGGCTCATGTGCTCATCGAAAATACCCTCACCTGCAATTTCCGCCCGACCAGTATTTTCATAAGTGTTCCGGCCGTCGCCACAGCCTGTCACAATCGTGACTCCCGGCGGTGATGTTGCAAGGTCCAGCGCCGGTACGCTGGCTGTATATTCCCATGTCTCCAGCGGCGACAGAATCAAATCACCGTCATCGGTAGCTGTGTCCAGGATAGGTATCACGACGGGATCGGTGTCTGTCACCAGAAGATCAGTTGCAGCAATCGCAGTCTCTCCCAGGTTGGAGACGTCGTAAGTCCACGTCACAGTTTCACCTGCCGGGATACGGGGCACGTTGGTATCGTAGGCGCCGTCCGCCCTGTTGAAATTAGTCAGCTTGACCACATCTACCGCGAGCGGGGTCGCAACCAGGTTCTCGCTGTTTTCAATCGCCAGGTAGTCCGTAAGTGGAAAAGTATCGGCGCCCATCATGGCATCGAAGGTGGCTTGGTCAAACTCGAATGTTGGATCCGATGTCGCTTCGCACGTATCTATTCCTCCCGCGAAGCCCACGCCTGCAATGCAGGACGCATTCAGGCTTACGACATAGAACTCATCGAACGACATACCGAGTTCCGCAACAACGATAAGATCCGGCTGGTCCTGCGAGTTGGCCGCCCAGGTTGCGCTTACTCCGGGTCCGTTGATTGTCAGTGAAGCCGCACTGCCGCCAATACTCTCTTCATTAGCGGTCAAACGACCTCGAACAATGAGCGGCACAGGCCCTCCAGGCCAGCCACCCGGTGGCTCTACTGCCAGAGCGATATTGACGTAATACGACACATTGGCATTGAGCACAACCTGGGGTAAACCGCAGTTAAACGGCGCCTGGGCAGATCCTTGCACACGCACGAAGGCGGTCGCGAAACCCAGTGTTGCCCGCGCCGCGCCGCTCGCATTGGACGCACCTGATACGCAGGGAGCCCGCGCAGTGCAGGTAG
>JABDLQ010000101.1 GCA_013002925.1 Gammaproteobacteria bacterium
GGACGCTATCAGGGTCTGACCATTCTTGATATTGACGGTGAGAAGAGTGAGTTTCTGACAATCCTGTACGCCGGTGGGGACAAGCTGTATGTACCGGTGCATGCGCTGAATTTTGTCAGTCGCTATCTCGGTGGCCCGCCCGACAAGGCACCGTTGCACCGCCTGGGTAGTGATCAATGGGAAAAAGCCCGTAAGAAAGCGATTGGAAAAATTCGTGATGTCGCAGCGGACCTGCTGGACCTGTATGCGCGCCGTGCTGCTCGTATTGGCCAGAGCTTTGCACTTAACGAAGCCGAATATCGGGATTTTGCAACCGGGTTTCCGTTTGAACTGACACCTGATCAGGAAAACGCCATTGATGCGGTTATTGAGGACATGACGTCAATACAACCGATGGATCGCCTGGTTTGCGGCGACGTAGGTTTTGGTAAAACAGAAGTCGCCATGCGTGCCGCGTTTGTGTGCGCCAATCAGGGCAAACAGGTCGCTTTGCTGGTGCCCACCACGCTGCTTGCAGAACAGCATGGCAAAAACTTTGAAGATCGCTTTGCCGACTGGCCCATCAAGGTTGAGGTGCTGTCCCGCTTCAAATCCAAAGGCGACACCTCACGCATCATCGCGCAGTTGCAAAGTGGCCACGTTGATATCGTCATCGGAACCCATAAACTGCTGCAAAGTGGTGTGAAATTCGGTGATCTGGGGTTGGTCATTATTGATGAAGAGCATCGCTTTGGGGTGCGCCACAAAGAGATGCTAAAGGCGTTGCGGGCAGAAGTTGACGTGCTGACACTGACCGCCACCCCGATTCCACGCACCCTCAACATGGCGATGGGAGGCATTCGTGAATTGTCGCTGATCACAACTCCACCGCACGACAGACTATCGATCAAAACCTTTGTCACCCAATGGAATGACAGCACGATCCGTGAAGCGTGCCTGCGTGAAATCAAACGGGGCGGTCAAATCTATTTTGTGCACAACGCAGTCAGCGACATCGAAAAAGTCGCCGCTCGCATCACCAAACTGGTTCCTGAGGCCAGTCTTCAAATCGGCCACGGCCAGATGCGCGAACGGCAACTTGAGCAGGTGATGCTGGATTTTCATCATCGACGGTTTAATCTTTTGTTATGCACGACGATCATTGAAAGCGGCATTGACGTTCCCACCGCAAACACGATTATCATCAACCGTGCCGACCGCTTTGGCCTGGCCCAACTGCATCAGCTCAGAGGCCGGGTGGGACGCTCACACCATCGAGCGTACGCTTACCTGATTGCGCCGCCAGTCCGCACACTGACTGCCGATGCCGTTAAGCGTCTCGAAGCGATCGAGTCGCTGGAAGATCTGGGAGCGGGTTTTACGCTCGCCACCCATGACCTGGAAATTCGTGGCGCGGGTGAGCTGCTTGGAGATGATCAAAGTGGCCAGATTCACGAAATCGGATTCACTTTGTACATGGATCTTCTGGAACGCGCAGTGACGTCGTTAAAATCCGGAACCGAGCCGGACCTGGGCGACCTGCCAGCCCGGAGCACTGAAATCGAGCTGCATATCCCGGCGATTCTGCCTGAAGATTACATCCCTGATGTCCATTTGCGGCTGATCCTGTACAAACGCATCACCAGCGCCGTCGACAAGGATGAACTGCGCGAACTCAAAGTCGAAATGATCGATCGTTTCGGGCTCTTGCCCGAAGCAGCCGGGAGGTTGTTTGATATTGCCGGACTGCGCCTTGATGCGCAGCGGGCGGATATTTGCAAAATCGATTGCAGCGAGAATGGTGGCCGTGTGGTGTTTGGTGCATCACCAAAAATTGATCCTGATCGCGTCATCGGCTTGCTTCAAAAAGAACCACAAACATACCGGATGAGCAATGCGGACACACTCCGTTTTACGGCTGATTTGCCGTCTGCTGATCAGCGTCTCAAATTCTTGCACAAACTGATCTCCAGACTGGTCGATCCGGCCTGAAAGGTCGCGATCATTGGGGTAAGATAGGCAATTCATGGACGGATTCAATATGAACAACAAGTATCTTAAGACTGCAATTGCCGGGTTGTACCTGAGCGTCGCCGCCCTGGTATTTGCGCAGGAAGCAGAGGTACCCCTTTATAGCGTTGAGTACATCATTTTGCGCCACCTGCAACCGGTAGCCGGAACGGAAATCTGGCCGCTGGAAGAAAGCGATGAAAATGAGGTGCCGGCGCAGCGCTTCGCTCCCCTGCAAGCCGATCAACTGTCGCTCATCGACATTGCCAGACGCCTGAATGAGGCTCGTGATATTCGCGTGATCCATCATGGCGGCTGGATACAACCGGGATTCAGCAGTGAGGATTCGAGGCGGAAAATTATTAAACGTAGCGCGGCTACTGGCGAAAGGGTCAATGGATACTTCTTGATGCAACGCGAGCGCTACCTGCGACTCGAGATGGACCTGACATTTGCAATCGATGGTGAGCTCTATCAGATGCAAACCGGCAGACGGATGTTAAGCCGCCGCACACATTATTTTGATCATCCTTATGCCGGCATCATCGCGCGAATCACGCCGATAGAAAAAGCCGCAGCAACCCCATAGCGGCAGGCGTTTTATAATTCAGCTGTGACGCTTTGTTTACCGATCGATTGCCTGTTTTGTTAATTCGACAAGTCCTGCATCTCGGCTTGAAGATGCTTTACAAAACCCTTGTAACGCCTTGTTTTTTTGAAATTATCTAATGTATTTACTGCTCCTCTTAGTGCCGCAAAGTCCATACCCACAGGCATCTGCGACGTTTGGGAATACAGCTCTTCCACCGCATTTCGATCATTGCAGACGGGTAAAAAATCGCAGCCGGCGGCTATCGCGCGCCGCGCTTTTTCAACAATCCCGCCTGCACAATCTGCACCCTCCATTGTCAGATCATCGCTAAATACGATACCCGTAAAACCAAGTCGGGTGCGCAGTATGTCTTGCAGCCAACTCGTGGAAAAACTGACAGGATCATGATCCAGACAGCTGACGACCAGGTGAGCGGTCATTATCGACTCGACTCCCAGCTCGATGAGTCGACGAAACGGCTCCATATCACGATCAATGTCTGCACGAGATCGCGGATCTGTGGGAAGCTCCAGATGCGAATCACCGGCAATCGCGCCATGACCAGGAAAATGTTTGGCGCACGTGGCAATACCAGCACTACGCATGCCCCGGATTAACGCCCCTGCCAGCGCTGCAACGACTTCTGCCTCGCGATGAAATGCGCGGTCACCAATTACCTCACTGCAACCGTAATCCAGATCAATCACCGGGGCGAAATTCAGATCAATCCCTGCTTCGCGCAGTTCGCTGGCAATCACCCAGCCACAATCCTCCGTAAGCTGTCGGGCCCGGTAAGGATCGCGATCAAACAGGCGGCCAAAGCTGGCCATCGGGGGTATCGCAGTAAAGCCGTCGCGAAAGCGTTGCACCCTCCCGCCTTCCTGGTCCACCGCCACGATGAGTCCTGGCGACTTGACCTTGTGAATATCACAGACCAGTTGCCGTAGTTGCACCGGGTCCGCGTAATTGCGGGAAAACAGAATAACTCCACCTGTCAGTGGATGCGCAAGGATTTCGTGATCTTCAGGCTGCAATTCCAAACCCGCGATGTCGACCATAATGGGCCCACTCACAATCAACTGTCCTCCGCGATTACGACTTCAGTTCCCACCGGCGTCCAGTCATACAACCACAGCAAATCGGCGCTGCGCATGCGTATACATCCGTGAGAAACGGGGCGGCCGATCTGCTCGGTCTCCGGGGTTCCATGAATATAGATATAGCGCCGCATGCTGTCTACCGACCCCAGGCGGTTGAACCCTGGTTCGGTGCCACTCAGCCACAGAATACGCGTCAAAACCCAGTCACGATCCGGATAGGTGTTGTGTAGCTCAGTAGTCCAGATTTCACCGGTCGGACGTCTTCCTACAAACACTGCATCGGGCGGCTGCCCATCACCGATTTTTGCCCGAATGTTGTGCTTACCAAGTGGCGTCTGGTAACTGCCCGCCTGCTGTCCGGTACCGCGCCCGGACGTAGACACGCCGAACTCCCGGACAATTCGTCGATCTTCGATGCATTGCAGCTGCTGGCGACTGACATTTACCCGGATTGATTTTTTCACGCTCATTTTTCAGTGCGTTCAAAAAACGCCACAGACTCAACATGTGCAGTATGCGGAAACATATCCATAATCCCCGCTTTTGACAGTCGGTAGCCAAAATCATTCACCAGAACTGCCGCGTCCCTTGCGAGAGTAGCCGGATGACACGATACGTAGGCGATCATCCGCGGCCCTGTTTTGGCCACAAACGGCAGGATCTCCTGTGCACCCGCCCTCGGCGGATCAACAAAGACCACATCGTAGGCCTTGTTCAGCCAGGGCCACTGCACCTCTGGGGTGAACAGATTGCCAACGTGAAACTCCACGTTTTCGAGGCCATTACTGACTGCGTTAGCCCTGGCGCGCGCGACCAGATTGTCATCACCTTCCACACCCACCACCACATCGGCACAACGGGCCAACGGCAAAGTAAAATTGCCCAGCCCACAAAAAAGGTCAAGCACATGATCTCCGGGGCGCAACGCAGCAT
>JABDLQ010000104.1 GCA_013002925.1 Gammaproteobacteria bacterium
ATGCGGCGATGGTTCAGAGTGTGTCTGATCTCGAGTCATCCCGGGATTGACCGTTGTGGTCGCGGTAATTTTGGCGGTGCCTGGACCGTTTACCCCGGTGAGCCTTCAACTCATCAAACTTCGCGAGTTGCTCTGGTGTCAGGACGTTTGCAAGTTCCGAGCGAATGTCCTGTTCTATGAGCTGCATCGCTTCGTGACGCTGCTCGCGATCCATGCTGCGCAGTTCGCGTTTACGATCGCGGTGCGATTCCATGATCGACTTGACGGTGGCGCGCTGTTCATCCGTTAACTCCAGCATACTGGCCAGGTGGTCGCCGCGTTTACCGCGTTTACCCATGCGGTATTGGCCGCGCGCACTTCTCTGGGCCTGAATTTCATCAAACTTTGCGAGCTGTTCCTGGGTAAGAACACTCGACAAATCCGAGCGAATGTCCTGTTTCATCAGCTGCATTGCTTCACGGCGCTGCTCGCGATCCATGTCGTGCAGTCCACGTTTGCGTTCGTGGTGGGACTCCATGATGGCCATGACACTGGCGCGCTGATCATCGGTCAGGTCCAGCATGCTGGCAAGGCGGTCCCCACGTTTTCCGTCGTGCGGGGGGTGTGCGAAACTGCCCAGCGTCAGCAGGGCGGTAACTACTACCAGGGGGATAAGCTTTTTCATCGATGCTCCTTGGGTGTTTTCGATGATTGTCATGTTATACACCGAATGTGCAGTGGCTATGGAGGTTTGTGCAGTTATTGTGCATTTTGGCAGTGGGCCCGTGTATTTGGTTCCCCGGGTGCTATATTTCGGCCATGCGCATCCCGATTACAGTCACTTACACGCTGGGGGCCCTGACCGTTGCCGGCCTGGTTCTGGCGCTGTCGCTGTGGGCAACCCGGACATTTTTTGAGCGGGATTTTGCCAATTATGTATTTGAAGGCGAACGCCATCAACTGGAACTGCTGGCGGCAGAGCTTGCCGCACATTACGCCGAGGAAGGCTCCTGGGACTACGTTAAAGCTAATCCCAGGCGCTGGTTGAGGCTGGGCGCGCTGACTCGCTACGATCGCAGAAACCGCAATCATCGGGCGTCGCGCCATGCAAGACCGCCGCCCGGCGGCCCGCGCGGGGATCAACAGGCCGACAGCTCACACCGCCGCCCACCGCCACCGGGTCGCCTGGTATTGACAGACGCCGATCGCAAACCCTTGTGGGGCCCTGAGCTACGCAATCCGGAAGAAACCGGACCGCAAATCGAGCGGCCGATCGTCGTCGATGGCATCACAGTAGGTTATTTACAAAACCGCTCAGTCCAGCGCATCAGCCGTGACGTTGACCTGGCGTTTTCCGTAAGTCAGCGCCGCACCGTGATCGTCGTTGGCATTTTGGGTCTGGCGCTCGCCAGTCTGTTTGCCTTTTTGTTGGCGCGCCGCATGGTGGCGCCGATCAAGCAGATTCAGGCGCACACGCGCGAGATGCAAAAAAGTGGATTTGAGGGCTTGTTGACACTACAAAGTGACGACGAACTCGGTGATCTGGCAGCAAGTCTCAATGAGTTATCGGCAACGTTGCAGGCTAACCGCAGTGCCCGTCAGCAATGGCTGGCCAACATTTCGCACGAACTGCGGACCCCACTGGCGGTGGTCAAAGCTGAAATCGAAGCCTTGCAGGACAACGTGCGGCCACTGACCCAGGATGCAATCGCCTCACTGGCGCGAGAAATCGATCACCTGCAGTATCTGATCAACGACCTCAACGAACTCACGCTGTCCGACCTTGGAGCGCTGACGTATGAAAAACAGCCGCTCGATCTTACACTGCTAATCGAAGAATTGATTCACGACCAGCGTGGCAAGATCGATGCGGCTCAGGCGAGCGTCACCTTTGAGCATAACGCGCAACCCGCGTGGGTTCTCGGTGATCCACACAGGCTCAGGCAGCTGTTTTCCAATCTGTTGGATAACGCACTCAAATATTCGGCCAAACCGGCAACGATAAATATCAGCTGCGCTGTGAACAAAGAAACGATTGAATGTGCAATAGCAGACACCGCGCCCGGAATTGACTCCAGGGATATGGAAGAAATTTTTGCCCCATTGTTTCGCGGGGAGCGCGCCAGAACCGGTCGTAGTGCCGGTCTTGGGCTGGCCATTTGCCGCAACCTGGCAACAGCGCACCATGCCACCATCGCCGCTCAGCCGTCACCGCTGGGTGGTCTTCAACTGAACCTGGTGTTTCCGAGGATCTCTGCCCCATGAGCAACATTCTTATCGTCGAGGATGAGCCCAAGTTAGCCGCGGTACTGGCTGACTACTTACGCCAATCCGATTATCGTGTCCATTTAATCGATACCGGCGAGACTGCGGTCGAGTGGATTCGTGCCAATCAACCGGACCTGGTGGTGCTGGATATCATGTTGCCAAAAAAAGATGGCATGTCGATATGCCGCGAAGTCCGCGGTTTTTCGGATGTTCCCATCATCATGGTCACCGCGCGCGTGGAAGAAATTGATCGCCTGCTGGGTCTGGAACTGGGCGCGGACGACTACGTGTGCAAGCCGTTCAGCCCACGGGAAGTGGTCGCGCGTATCAAAGCGATCTTGCGGCGTAGCAGCCCGGCCAGCACGCCGGTCACCAGTTACCGTGGCATTGTCATCGATACCGCGCGCTACGCCTGCACAGTCGAAGGCGCGGAGATTGAACTGACACCGGTGGAGTTCAAAATACTGGCCAATCTCTTTGATCAGCCCGGCCGGGTGTTATCACGCGACCAATTAATGGACCGGGTTTATACCGACCACCGCATTGTCAGCTACCGAACGATCGACAGTCATGTCAAAAATCTGCGGCGCAAAATCAGCCAGGCTATGACCTCAGAGGATGGTGAGCACGTGATTCGATCGGTGTATGGCGTCGGCTACAAACTCGACTGATCGCAATGATTGTCGGGGAGCCCTGCGTCTGTCATTCAAATTACCCGCAGAAATGGCCGGATGACCCGAAAATGTGTAATAGTTAGAGCGCAATCGACAGCTCTCGGTGACTGACAGGCCACGCCGACGCGCCACGGATACGGTAAGCCGACGGCGGTGCGTCGCCTGACGCCAGCCGGGTGCTGTGCACGCAATGAAAAAGCGCTATCAAACCCTCTGTTTAAAAGCTTCATCAGTGGACGACGATCCCGCCTATGGCATCAACAGCAAAACTTCCGAATCTTAACCAGGTTTCCCGAGTCGATCAGGTGGGTGTTGAGGAGCGCGCTGCCCGGTTTTGTGCCCGCAGCATCAAGAACGAATCCAAACAAGAAGCGCTGATGATGGTGTTGAGCATGATTGATCTCACCACGCTGGAAGGCCAGGACACGCCGGGGAAGGTGACCCAGCTATGCCACAAAGCCCGGCATCTCAATGCCGCCAGGCCGGAGCTACCCACCGTGGCGGCGGTTTGCGTTTACCCGACCATGGTGGCGGTGGCAAAAAAGGCGTTAACCGGCAGCAACATCCATGTTGCATCAGTTGCCACGGCGTTCCCAAGCGGCATGAGCACGACAAAAATCAAACTTGAAGAGACCCGCATGGCGGTTGCAGCTGGAGCGGATGAAATCGACATGGTGATTTCGCGCGGTGCATTTTTGCAAGGTGACACGCGTTTCGTGTTTGATGAAATCGCTCAGGTCAAAGAAGCCTGTGGCAAAGCCCACTTGAAGGTTATCCTCGAAACTGGCGAGCTGGGCACACTCGACCAGGTGCGCCGTGCCAGCGTGCTGGCAATGCATGCCGGCGCCGATTTTATAAAAACATCAACCGGCAAGGTGCAGCCCGCAGCGACGCTGCCGGTAACGCTGGTCATGTTGCAGGCGATTCGCGATTACTACCATGAAACAGGACGCATGGTTGGCATGAAGCCGGCGGGCGGAATCTCAAAGGCCAAGCTCGCAATCCACTATCTCGTGATGCTGCGCGAAACACTCGGCAACGCGTGGTTGACACCTGTGTGGTTTCGGTTTGGGGCAAGCTCTTTGGCTAACGACGTTTTGATGCAAATAGAAAAACAGCGCACTGGCGTGTATCAGTCGCTTGATTATTTTTCCCTGGATTGACAATGGAGTATGCTGAAAACATGGCAAAGTTTAACCGCACTGTAGCTGTCGATGGCACCTTGTTGCCACTGCCCCTATGACCAGCAAAAAACAGGGCAAAGAGTCTCGCAAGCTGGATTTCTCCACCGGCTGGGACTACGCGCCCGCACCACAAAGCAGCGCGGATATCACGCTGGCCAAACGCTACAAACATTTTATCAATGGCAAGTTTGTTGCACCGGCAAATGGCAAATATTTTTCCACGATTAATCCCGCCACGGCACGCCCGCTGGCAAAGGTGGCCGCCGGCAACGCCCGGGACATCGACAAGGCTGTAAAAGCCGCCCGTGCGGCGTATCGCAATGTCTGGTCAAAAATGGCACCCGCCGAGCGCGGCAAATACCTGTTTCGAGTTGCCCGCATCATTCAGGAACGGTCGCGTGAATTTGCCGTGATCGAGAGTCTTGACGGGGGTAAACCGATCCGCGAATCCCGGGATGTTGATATCCCCCTGGTAGCGGCACATTTTTTTTACAACGCAGGCTGGGCCGACAAGCTGAATTACGCGTTTCCAACCAGAAGCGTTAAACCGGTGGGTGTGGCAGGTCAAATCATACCCTGGAATTTTCCGCTGCTGATGGCAGCCTGGAAAATTGCGCCGGCGCTGGCCTGTGGAAATACCGTTGTTCTAAAACCTGCCGAAACCACCCCGCTCACCGCAATGAAGCTGGCTGAAGTCATGCAGGATGCGGATCTGCCGCCCGGGGTCGTCAATATTGTCACCGGTGCTGGCGACACCGGTGCGGCGCTGGTGCAACATCCGGATGTGGACAAAATCGCGTTTACCGGCTCTACCCAAGTGGGCAAGCAGATCCAGAGGCAACTGGCCGGCACCGGCAAGCGCTATTCTCTGGAGCTGGGTGGCAAAGCCGCGAACATCGTGTTTGCTGATGCGGCAATTGATCAGGCCGTTGAAGGCATCGTCAACGGTATATTTTTCAACCAGGGGCATGTCTGTTGCGCAGGTAGCCGCCTGCTCGTGCAGGAGTCGGTTGCCGAAGAGGTAATCCGCAAGCTAAAAGACCGCATGGAGACGCTGATTGTCGGTGATCCGCTGGATAAAAACACCGACATCGGTGCGATCAATTCAAAAGAGCAACTGGAACGCATTAATGCTTATTTGAAAATCGGTGCCGAGGAAGGCGTGCAGGTGTATCAGTCGTCATGCGCGGTTCCCGACACCGGGTTTTGGTGTCGACCCACGCTGTTCACCGGCGTCGCGCAGTCCAACCGGGTAGTGCAGGAAGAGATTTTCGGACCGGTGCTTGCTGTGCAGACCTTTCGCACGGTAAACGAAGCAATCGCCAAATCCAACAACACGCCCTATGGGCTCTCCGGTGGGGTCTGGACTGATAAAGGCGCCAAGATTTTTAAAGTGACCCGGGATATTCGTGCCGGCGTAATTTGGGCAAACACCTTTAACAAGTTCGACCCGACGTCACCGTTTGGTGGCTACAAAGAAAGCGGCATCGGGCGCGAAGGTGGTTTGCATGGGCTGGAACCGTACGTGACCCTGAACTAGGAATTTAAAGTGGCAGCAAAATATACAGTGTCAGCAAAGCGCACGTCCGCAAAAGTGGGCAAGAAAACCCGCCGTGCCACACCTAAAACCAAAAATGTGCCCGTGGCCAAAACGTACAAACTTTATATCAATGGAAAATTTCCCCGCACGGAATCCGGGCGCTATTTCAAGCTGGAGCACAAAGGCAAAGTGGTGGCCAATGTGTGTCAGGCCAGTCGCAAGGACTTTCGCGAGGCCGTGGTGGCGGCCCGCGCTGCGCAAAAAGGCTGGGCCTCTGCCAGCGCATTTTTAAAGGGGCAAATACTGTACCGCATTGCGGAGATGCTCGAAGGCCGTCATCAGCAGTTCGTTGATGAGCTGCAAGCCCAGGGCGTATTAAAAGCACCCGCCGAAGCCGAAGTGGATCAGGCGATTGATTGCCTCGTGCATTACGCGGGCTGGGCTGACAAATACCAGCAGATTTTCAGCGCCGTCAACCCGGTCGCCTCCTCGCATTTTAATTTCTCGGTTCCGGAACCCACGGGGGTCGTCAGCCTGCTCGCGCCCCAGCGTAGCGGACTGCTGGGCCTGGTCGCCAATATCGCGCCGGCGATTGTCGGGGGCAATACGGTGGTTGTGCTTGCATCCCAACGTTTACCGCTTTGTGCGATCAGCTTTGCCGAAGTACTGCATTCTTCAGACGTCCCGGGTGGAGTCGTCAACATTCTCACTGGCGCGACGGATGAACTCGCCGGGCAGTTTGCATCACACATGGACGTTAACGCAGTGATTTATTGCGGCACAAGCAAGCAGACGATTACCGAGATCGAAGAACAGGCGGCCAATAATGTGAAGCGGGTCATCACTCGTGCCGGCAAATACGCCCATGGCCCGTACACCATCAAGGACACGCTGGAAATCAAAACCACCTGGCACCCGGTTGGTGCCTAAGACCTGGTACCGGCGCACTCGGCCGCCATAATTTCGGCGGCGCAGAAACCCTCAACGACCGGCTACACCGGTGCACACCCTTCGATCTGTATCTCCCGGGCCGCATGTCGGAGTGTGGAATGCCGCTGTACCTGGGGCGTGCGATGAGGTAAACCTGACCGAATCGTTGATCGATACGCTGACGTTTCAATGTGTCGATAGGCACTGCGTCTACATCGAAACTGGAGCGACAATATCAGGAGCCGAACCTGGTGCAATATCTGGTGCATCGGATTGTGGCTCGCGCTTAACGGAATTGTTTCATTACGCTTCAGCCACCAAATTTTGTTACGTCCTGCTCGCTGGGCATGGCCGTCGCGGTGCCGGGTCTGGTGGTGGATAGGCCGGCGACCGTGTTGGCAAAGCGAATGGCCCGTGCGAAATCATCCGGATATTTTGTCATGCCCGCGGCAAGCCCGCCATTGAAGGCATCACCGGCACCGGTCGTATCTGTTGCGGCAACATCAATTGCGGCAATTCGATAAAAGGGTCTCTCCCGGACTCGCGGGTTGCCATTAACCGCGGGGTTGTGTGATACAAAACAACCTTTGTCACCAAGCGTAAGAACCACCGTCGCCACATTGGCCTGACAACAATAATCATGAATACTCGCGTCGTCTGCCAGCCAAAAATCATTCGGTATATCTTGTTGCAGCACATGTTTCATAAGAAAAATAAATTCCGTTTCGTTGGGGGTCAAAACATCAACAGATTGCATCAGAGCCATGGTTAAACTGTCATTGATTGGTGCAGGATTCAAAATGGTCGTGGTGTCATTTGAACGTGCAATTTCCAGCGCCCGGGTGGTCGCAGACAGGCTGCTTTCAACCTGGCATACCAGGCAGCGGGCGGCAGCAATCTCAGCATGCAAACTGTCAATATGCTCTGTAGACAGATAATCGTTCGCCCCCAGCGCCACGACGATCAGGTTTTGCCCATCCTGGTTGACGACGATCGAAGCAGCAGCTGTAGGCTGATCCGGACATGTTTGTAGCGCCGCGGGTAGATTCTCCCCGTCAACAAAGTCTTTGGCACCAGCGCCAAACACATCATCGCCAACAGCGCCGATAAACAGAGTGCTTGCACCGAGCCGATGGCAGGCAACTGCCTGATTAAACCCCTTGCCTCCCGGGCCCGGTTGAAACGTACCAATCCGGGATTCGCCAGGGGCGGGAAATACTGACGTTTTAAAGGCAAGGTCCTGTACAAAACTTCCCACTACTACGACATCGGCCATTGCACTCGCCCCGGGTTAAAAATTTATGACGCGTTCATATCGTCAGTATACCGTTGAATCAGCCGGCACGATCAGGTAACGGATACATCAAACTGTCACCGCACCGCATTGCCGGGGGTAACGATTCATGCTTTGAATCATAGTCTCTTTTAAAACCACTGGTATAGAGCAGGTCAACACGACTCACTGAAACAAGACGAGCGAACAAAAACATACAAGCGAAGGAGAACGACTTCAGAAGCACTGCAAACGACTAAGAGAAAAGACCTGTTCGTTAGCAGCGCACATCTTAAGGCGCCATAAACGGCATGCGATGGCCAGGTATTGCGAGAGGAAGATGTCAATTCCCGGATCATCATATTGCGTAACGCCCCGTTTCCTTCAGGAAGTGGTGTCGACCCGGCGGTTTTTATAAAGGTCTTACTCGCACCAATGACACAACGCGGCGTTTTCTTAAAAAACCGTCGGGTCGACACCGCTGACCTCGACAGCGATCACTCCCGGAAGGCACGCGACACGCCCTCAAAATGTAAGGAAAGAAGAAGCACCAGGCCTCACCGACGGTAACGTAAGAACCGCTAGCC
>JABDLQ010000369.1 GCA_013002925.1 Gammaproteobacteria bacterium
TCTTTTAGTCTTATGTATCTTGTCCGCATGCGCTGGGTGCTAGTTGCGGTTTGGCAAGTCTAGCACGCACCGCCTTGGCAGGGTTCTTGCTGACATTACTGATTGCGATGCCCGTCGTCAATCGTGCTGACGACGCAATCGTATCACGTGACGATTAACAGACTGCCGTCGTTGAGTAGTTCGACCAGCAGGTTGAGCTGCATCTTCGATAGTGGTGCATTAATTCTCCCGTCACATAACGCCCGGGAAAATGCTTCATCGCAAGGATATGCCCTGCCATTTACAAATAGCAGTGTGTCCGTGAATGCCAGGCGGCATTGAGGGGCGGGAGCGAGCTCCACGGATGCGCCGGAATTCATTCGCTCACCAAGCTTTGTTACCGTCCAGTCTGGTTGTACCTCCCCGTCACAAAAACTGCGCGGCTCGGTTACCAGTTGTCCGAAGGCCTGAAGTGCAGACTGACGCAACTGCGCGGGCGTCAATTTATCCAGCATGGCATCCAGTGTTGTCAGCACGTGCGTATTGATTTTGTTGGGGTGCCTGTCTATCGAGCCCGGTGAATCCTTGTAACGCACGTTTGCCGACAGTCCGGCGATTGCTATCTCCAGAGTTTCTGCCATGATCTCCTGCTCCGACGGTGCCCGAAACCCGACTGACAAGGTAATGCAGTCCGCGCTCAGAGCTCTCCCCCAATGCGCCAGGCCAGCGGGAATATACAAGGCATCGCCGCTGTTAACCGTGTGAGTCACCTGCGTATCAAAATCAGCGAGCAATTTGAGCTGATCATTGTCTTGCAGGCCGGTGGTATCATCGCAGCGCTGCCCGAGTTGCCATTCACGACGGCCCTGAACCTGAATCAGAAACACGTCATAATAATCAAAATGTGGGCCGACGCCGCCACCAACCGGTGCGAAGCTTGCCATGATGTCCTCGAGCCGCCACCTGGGTAAAAACCCGAACCTGTCGAGAATGGCGCGGATACTGTCATGCCACTGATCAACGCTCTGCACCAGTAACGTCCAGTTATCTTCCGGCAGTCTGGCAAAATCGTTTGCAGTGAATGGTCCGTGGCGGCATTGCCAGGTCCCGGTCGGATCAAATCCACTGATCAGTCGGGATTCAACATCCTCTTCGCAAGCCAGCCCTGCCAGTTCATCTCCACTGATACACCCGGCAAGATCTGCAAACGCCTGGTGCAGCAACACAGGATGCTGTTGCCAGAATCGGGCAATGAATTCATCGCTGGAAAACTGCTTAAACAAAAATCCGCCTGTTTGTTGTCAACTCGGACATGCGTTAACTCAGCACTTTGCTATCGTGCCAAAGCAGATAGCGGTCAGCTAGTAGTGCGGAGGCCTTTCATCAACCTGATCGTCGCTGACCTGGTTTTCGTACAGGCGACGCAACTGGCGCGCAAGGTCATGGAAGTGTTTGTCGATTTGCTGTTGCTGATCATACAACAGATCACTCAGCTCCTGATTGGCAAGCTCCAGAAATGACACCTTGGTCTCCAGATCCTCAAGCCGTTGTTCCAGTGCACTCATGGTCGTATTGCCTCGGTTTGGTTACGTTGCCCTGCCGTCTATATTCCAAAAATAAATCGAACGTTGTCAGCGAATCAGGATCCGCCGGGTAGTAAGTCTTCCAGCGCATATACTATCGATTCCGCTTTTGTTGTAACAGCGCTGATTAAAAAAAACCCCGGTGAGTTTCGCACCGGGGTAATGTGTTGGCAGAATATTTGCCTGCCGTCAGAAACGGAAGGTTGCACTCAATCCAGCGGTTCTGGGATCTTCGATAAAGGCATGGAACGAACCTGCCTGGAACGGTGAATCAAACGCGATATTCAGAACTTCTTCGTCCGTCAGGTTTTTAACCCACGCCTGTACCAGCCATTTGCCTTCGCTGTCTTCGACACCCACCGCGCCGTTAACCCAGAACAAGTTGCCCTGCAGAGTCTGCGGATCCAGATCCTGACCGGTAAAATACTCCGATCGATATCGGTAATCTGTGCTGGCCACAAAGTTCATTTTGGCGTTGATGGGCCGGGTCCACGCCAGAGTTCCCGTCACGAGAAAATCAGAAACAAAGTTTGGAGTGCGGCCGGTCAGATCCTGTACAGGCATACCGGCGTCTGTTTGCGCCTGGGTTGCCGACGCACCCGGGAAACTGACATATTTTATGTTCTGCCATACGATGCCACCAGATGCGCGAAGGTTATCGGTCAACAGCCAGTTGTAGTCCACCTCCAGACCCTCGCCTTTAACTTCAGCAGCGTTACGTACAGTAAAACTCAGACCATCAAAAGAATTGGCCTGAAAATCTTCCAGCGTCTGCGAGAACAGCGCCACATTTAAAGTGCCGCGTCCACCCGCCAGACGCGTTTTTAAACCAAACTCCAGTGAGTCCACTGTTTCAGACTGGAATATTCCGTTGTTGGGATTGGGTGTCGGATTACCGGGAACACTGGCACCGGCATTGCGACTCAGGTTGATGCCACCCGACTTAAAACCGGTGGCATAGCGCGCATACAGCGAGGCATCATCATTGACATCGTAGGATAGATTAACGGTTCCCGAAATGTTGTCGTCAGAAAAAGAGTTCGAGTAAGTTCCAGTCGGCGGAAATACCTGGAAGGCTGCAAGCCCTGCAAATGGCGGAGGTAACGGGATTTTGGAAAATGGCTCATTGGCCAGAGTATTTCTGTTGGTAGAATCTTTTTCTTCATCCGAATACCGCAAACCAGCAGTCACCGACCACTGATCATCAAAGTTCCAGGTACCCTGGGCAAAAACCGCCACGCCGCTGGCACTATAATCAAACGTGTTGCGTGTACCCGTACCGTTGGCGAAAATCGATCCTGCAGGCAAGCCAAAAATACCTTCAAGTGCCGGAAAACTGAGTGCGCCGCCCGTCGCAGCCATTGTCAGCGCATTACCGTAGGCACGGGCGTCCGCTCCCAGAATCAAATCATCAGTGGCATCAATATCCTGATCAAAGACATAGGCACCGACAAGCCAGTCGACCGTGTTGGCTCCTGTCGACGCGAGCCGAATTTCAAAACTCGATTCTTCCAGATCCTGCCCTTGCACACGATCACTCAACAGGTCCATGCGCTGGAAATCCGAGTCAATCCGCGGCCAGGTTTCGAAAAATCGTGAGGCTACAATCACCGTCAATGCGGTCGGGCCAAAATCGTGATCGAGCTGTGCGGAAACCCCACCATCGATAAACCCGTTGTCGAAGAGGACCCCTGGTGTCGAGGCGCCCACGCGATCAAATACATTCAGCCGGCCCATTGCTCCACCCGGAAGCGATCCCGGTCCTCCCAGAGCACCCGTGATCGCTGCTGTTGGCCCTGCAAACAGCGGTGGTGAGATACAACAGGAGTCATCGATATCCGAATAGTCACCAATGAATCGCAACGTCGTTGCATCACTGATGTCCCAGAATAATTGTAAGCGCCCGGTCACGCGCTCGCGATCATTGATGTCCAGCCCGCTTTGTAAAATGTCGTCGATGAAGCCATCACGCTTGAACAGCGAGCCTGACAGCCGGTACGCCAGTTTGTCAGCGATCAGGGGGCCTGTTATCGAGCCTTTGAACTGGGTCAATCCGGTGTCGCCGACCGTTGCCTCAATTACACCACCTAGCTCGTACTCGGGTTTACGCGTAGTCAGGCTGATCACGCCGGCTGAGGTGTTCTTGCCAAACAATGTGGATTGCGGACCTCGAAGTATCTCTACCTGTTGCATGTCCACGTAATCGCTCATTGCTGAACCGACCCGGCCGCGATAAACGCCGTCGATAAATACCCCGACCGACTGCTCCAGTCCGGTATTGTTGCCGGCCGTGCCAATTCCCCTGATCGAGAAAATGGACTGTGTTGACCCGGTCGAAGAGTTCACCACCAGCGACGGTGCCATTTGTTGCAGATCAATTACGTCGCGTACCTGTGCGCGCTCCAGATCATCGCCCGATACCACCGATACCGACACCGGCACCTCGAGCAGCGTTTCTTCGCGTTTTTGCGCGGTGACCGTAATCTCTTCCAGCGTATTTTGAGCGATCACCGAAGCAGGAAAAAAAGTACCCAGTAGGAAAAACGCAACAAGCTGTTGACTATGACGTGCATTGACTAAACGCATAATAATCCCCCGAAAGAATGTCAGTACTGAATGATGCAAGCGGTCTGATTTTTACCCGCGTTGGATTCAAACAACATAACAGAAGTTGCCAATGTAACTTAACACCTAACAAACTGTCCAACACATTTACATGGCCGCAGCATTTTTGCAGATTTACCGCGACGCCTGATTTTTTTCAGACAATGCTGCTGCATTGCGGCAAATCTCCCGGGAACCGGACAATAAACTTACTTTCAAATATTTAAAATTTTGTCAGTGCGCAATACTGAACTGCAAGGGTAGCTTCCCACTGCAATCCGAAACGATTCACCCGGCACCCCCCTGGCGCCGGTGGTCAGCTCGCAGGAACGATCTCCACTTGTGACAATTGGCATGTGCAGAACCGTTATATTTGCCACCGCCTGACGCGATTCATGCCTGTAGTCAGCTCTGCAAATTGAGGCAGTTAGTTGCTGCGGCCAAATTTTTCCGTTGACGTCACGTAATCAAGCCTCAACTGCCCATGTGTCCGTCTCAACTTTTTCAGGCTCAAACGAGCTACACATCACACATTGCATTCCAATATATTGCAGCTGGATTTCACTCACAAAACCCGCGTGCCTGGTTGCAATAGACTGCATATCATCCTCACAAAGTCTTTTCGATTGGATCCGTTTGACGGTGATTAACCTAGATTAAGGCTGTTTATGTTACACCCCGGTAAAGTTATATCCATCTGGCGCCTGGCGTCGCAACTGGAGGACCAATGATGGAATACGGAATACTGGGTTTATTGATATTTTTCTTTGATCTGTACGCGATTGTCAAAACACTGAACAGCGGTGCAACAACCGGTGCCAAGGTGATTTGGACACTCGTAATCCTTTTCCTTCCGGTACTTGGACTGATCGCATGGTGGTTGGCAGGCCCCAAGGCCGCGCTAAGCTACCAATAATCTGCACTTCGACGAAGGAGATTGATATGAAGCAAAAAGCTGCAACTCAAAGACTTGCCCTCGGATTTTCTATCGGCATCGCAATGCTGGGTTTATCTGCCTGTGACGTCGACCAGACGAAGGAAGGCGAACTACCGGAAGTAGACGTTCGCGCTGACGCCGGACAGATTCCCAAATACGAGGTGGACGTGACGAAAACGCAAGAAGGCAAAATGCCCACAGCCGATATCGATGTCAAAGGCGGGCAAATGCCAGCTTACGAAGTTCATGGCCCTGACGTCGAGATCGGAACCAAAGAAGTGACGATCACCGTACCCGACGTCGATGTTGAACTTCCGGGTGATGATGAGAACCCGAAGGACTAATAGTTCTTTATTCTAGCGTTTGTTGAATTTCAATTTCAATTTCAATTTCAATTTCAAAGAGAGGACAACATGAATAAACTGTCACTGGTTATTACCTTGATGCTCGCGGGCCTGGCAACCGGCTGTAATACGGTCAGTGGTGCCGGCAAGGACGTCGAAGCTGTCGGCGAAACCGTCGAACAGGTTGCAGAAGATACCAGGGATGAACTCAAGGACTAATATGCAAACGCGGGCAACGCTCGCTGAAGTTGCCCCAGCATGCACAGCAAGCGCCGCATCTTCCATTTTTCGGAGGGTGCGGCTTAGCTGTGTTGACGAAGTGATGACTGGTTCAATAGAGCGGCACTTCCAGCAGAGTTCTGGCTCGCTGAGGGCCGGAACTGCACAGTTCAGCTAATAGTAAAATTTTGCGTTATTCCATGAACGACAACATGAAACTCAGCCACATAATCAAAACCGACCATCAGAAATTACTGCGGCGCCTCAATCAGTTTGCGGGCGGCCCGGTCGACCGGGAATCCTATGCGCAGCTCAAGCGTTGCCTGAACAAGATGAGTGCAGGACATTACGCTGAAGAATTAACGATTTATGAACTGACCAAAGACATCGCAACGATCGACCGCGAATATTACACCGGTTATCACGCAATGCTGGATAACCTTTACGACTCGATTCGCAACGGCGGTCACCTGAGCGATGCGTTAGTACATGAACTCAACGTGTTACATGCCCTGACCATAATCCATTACAACGATGAAGAAGAATATATTCTGCCGGTTGTTGAACAGCAACTGGAACCGGCAAAAAGCCGGAAAATGGCAGCGGAATACCAGGACTCTGTATCCACACTTTGCCAGCAGTGCTGATGGTGTTGCGTTAAGCGCAACAACAGCTACCGTGTCAATCGCGTGCAGTCAGCAGCTCAATATAGTTTTCGAAAATTGTCCTACTGTCATACTGCTGGCGCCACAAACAGATACCGAAGATCAGCACTAATCAAGCGCATCCACCCGGGGTGTCTTTCTATTGACCAGACAACACTTTGTGGCTATTGTCCTTGGAGAAAAGTCTGCAGCCAATCGACCGCAGACTAGCGCGCCCGGCACGCGATTTCAGGCAGGTGCGCACAATCGAATTTCAGACAATTTTGAAATTATATTGAATTGGTTGTCCGCCCGACCCTTATGGGCATCGTCCGTGTATCTGGTCAGGGGAGCGTACTGTTGTGGGCATTCATCTGGTGACATCACCGCTGGCAACACGATTACAGCGCTACTACAAACTGGATCAGAGTGATCTCGATCTTCTGGATGGCGTCAAACACCTGTCGACCGAATATGAACCAGGCGAGTACATACTCGAGCGCGGAGCCACACTGCAAAACCTTATTTTGCTGGTGTCTGGCTGGGCAGTGCGTACCCGCTACACGGCGGAAGGCACTCGCCAGATTATTCACATACTGTTGCCCGGGGATGTGCTGACGCCCAATGTCTTCGTGGTGCGTCAGACGGATCATTCGATTTCAACACTGACTCCTGCAGCTGTGCGCCTGGTCAAACCACATGACATGCAGGCAATGTTTGCGAAATCACCTGCCCTTGGCGCCGCATTCTGGTGGATGTCAGAGCAGGAAGCCGGGGTTATGCGAGAGCAAATTGTGCGCCTCGGGCGTCGTTCGGCGCTAGAGCGCGTGCCACATTTGTTTCTGGAATTGCATCGTCGTTTGTATATGGTCGGTCACGCCAGCGAAGATGTGTTTATTTTGCCCTTGACTCAAAACGACATTGGCGACACGCTGGGGCTTTCAAACGTGCATGTCAGTCGCACGCTTAAAAAACTGGAAGAAGGTGGTTATATTCGCTATCAGGGGTCAGTAATCCAGATACCGGATAGTCGCCGACTTGCCGATCTCTGTGATTTTGATTTTGATCATTTGCATCTGGATAGCACGATAAAGGATGCACGCTCCCGAGGAACCCTGTGAAAAAAACACTCACTGGCATTGATGGCTTTGACAAGGTAACAAATGGTGGCCTGCCGGCTGGCCGCCCTACCCTCATCGCAGGTGGTCCGGGTTGCGGCAAGTCCCTGTTTACCCTGAGCTGCGTGGCAAGCATCGCTGCGAACAAGGGTCAGGGTGCTGTATTTCTGTCGTTCGAGGAGCAGGTGGCGGATATTATTGTCAATGCAGAATCCATCGGGCTGGATCTCGAAGCACTGGTCGATAAAGGCACATTGATTATTGACCACATTCCTCAACCGGAAAGAGATACATTTGAAATCGGCAGCTATAACCTTGACGGGTTGTTAGCGCGATTGGCGCTGATGATCAAAGAAGCGGATGCAAAAATTTTCGGAATAGACACGATTGAAACACTCTTTGTCATGTTCCAGGACACCAGCATTGTGCGTTCCGAGTTGGTCAAGCTGTTTAACTG
>JABDLQ010000111.1 GCA_013002925.1 Gammaproteobacteria bacterium
AAAGATAGACGTGGTTATAAAAAATGCACCAGCAGGAACAGTACGGCGGTCAGACCGAGACTGCTGTGAATAACGCCTTTTACGCTCGCCATTGGACCTACCTTGCCAAACATGGCATTAGCCTGCAGCAATACGATCAGCACCAGCGGGATTAAAAACCCCAAATCTCCAAAACTCATGGTGTCAAATCCCGCGACACTGTAGCCACCGTGCTTGGATGCGAGCATGCCAAACAACATCGGGCCCGAGAACAATGTGTTGGTGCGTGATGCGCGCAAGGCTTTTGGTCCCGCAGTTGCGGCGTCCCCGTCCGCAATGCCAATCACGATTTTTTGTGCCGGCCAGATAATCAACCACACGTTCAAAAACATGAAAATGCCCATAAGCGCGCCCAGGAGTATGTACTGGTTTGACGCGGGCCCCAGCACATAAAGCAAATACACGCCAGTCAGAAATGTGAACATAGCTCCCCACCGGAACCACCACAGCGCGCGTGGCGCCAGCTTGCTGGTCGCGTCGGCTTTGGCGCCAGCCTCTGCTTCTTTAAAGTACTCTCCCTGTACAAAGTTAAAGTAGTACAGCATGCCAATCCAGGTGATGCCGAACAGCACGTGTCCCCAACGAAACAAGAAATCAACTAATGCCATAATTTTCCCCAATGAGTGTTGCCAAACAAGAGTACCCGATGCCCGTACGCGTGCATGTACATGTCCCGACAGGCGGTCCCGGCATGCGTTCGCCGTTCATCGCCGAACAGATTACCATGCGTCCGGGGTCAGCAAGAAAATAAGCGCGGTCGAAGCGGGATCAACGGAGACCCTGTCCGCTGATTTTTGCAACGATTCGGGGCGATAACCGCTTCGGCAATCCGCAGGGTTCCGACATTTACTGTGCACAGAGGCCATTGGGCCGCTCAGTGATGCTCATTCCGGGCCCTGACCTTTATGGCGGGAAGCACAGGGGCAATATGGCAACGGCAACCGTTACAAAGTCGAAATTATCTTTGGCGCGCAATCTAAAAGGTGCAGATG
Source organism: Gammaproteobacteria bacterium (assembly GCA_013002925.1). Lineage (GTDB taxonomy): Bacteria > Pseudomonadota > Gammaproteobacteria > Steroidobacterales > SZUA-146 > SZUA-146. Next base: position 1,032 of record JABDLQ010000111.1, read on the forward strand.
GCGAGTGGCTATATCCACCGGCAGGTAAAAACCCCGAGATCGGGGCGGTGACTGACTGAGCAAACAACAGGCGAAAGGGAGCAACACTCTGCTCAGCTTGAGTTTCGCCGAGTGGAATGCACATCGGGAATTTAACTCCAGACCGTCTTTCAGGCGGATTGCACCAGTCAAATCTTGGTTTATACGAGACGCGTAAGCAATGCGATGCCCAAGTTGATGTCCCGGGTGATGTCCCAGGTGATGCTCCTGGTGATGCAAGGACGCACTCTCCGCGTTCACCGCCCCGGGCCGCTATCGAATGATGCACATTAAACAGCAGATTGCGCCGCATCAAAGCCACGCACCAAAAAGATCGGATGCCAGCGTCTGCCTGTCAGCATCCTATGAACGTAACAACGTCACACTCCTGTGGGGGATGATCCTTTGAGCGCTTCGTCCATGGCCGCTGTCCACCGCATGTGGCGTAAATTCAGTTCAGAGTTTGTTGTCGCCGTAAAAAACTCTCCGTCATCCAGCGTGGGCCAGGAAACGCTGCGACTTAACAGGTAGCCGGTGCCCTTGGCGGTCGCTTCACGAATATCCGCACGCACCACGGTCGTTCGATTCAGGTCGGCGATGACCTGGCACAGATAATCGACACGCGACAGTCCTCCGGTCAGTACAATACGCTCCAGCTTTCTGCCACTTGAAATAATTTTCTCCAGGTTTACCTGCAGCAAAAATGCGATGCTTTCGAGAATTGCCACCGCGCACAACCCCGGCGTGGCGGTGCCAAGAAAACCGGATTGAAAATCACTTTGCCAGTACGGTGATCCCAGGCCGGAGATGCCGTTTAAAAATAATGGTGGCATATTATCAGACAACTCTGTCAATCCTTCTTGCACCAGCGCCCGCGCGTTTTGCCGGAGTCGTTTGCCATGCCATTCCAATGCGCTGCCAGCACCGTTGACTGTGCCTTCCAACACGTATTCCGGACCGCCGGCATCCTGGAAAACCACGCTGTTCAGCAGTCCCGGAACGTCTACTGCCGTGCGACCAACCGGCCATTGCAAAAATGCCCCGGTACCCAGATTGATATAAGCGGTGTGTGGACGGGGTTGCCCAAACGCATAAATAGCAGCAGACTGATCGCCGGTAATTAGTTGGAGCGGTGCGCTATGTGCGCCGATCTCAATGGCACCGGCATTGAACGTGCTGGGAACGCTAAGCGGTAACAGATTGCGGTCTACTGCAAAAATACGGCATAACAGGTCTGACCAATCACAGGTCCGACGGTCCCACAGCAAAGTACGACTGGCATTGGCCGGATCGCAGACATTGTCGGTGCTGTTGACCAGGTGGCGCACCAGAAAACTTGCAAGTGGCCCGATGACAAGATCGTGATTGCGCCGGGCAGCCTGAACGTCCTCATCGTATTCCAGGCACCAATTGAGTTTACTCGCCCCATAGTGCGGTGACATCACAAGACCGGTAATGTCCGCCACCTGTTCTGCGTAAGCCAGGCGTTGATCAATAAAATCAAAGGCGCGGCGGTCCTGCCACGATAGCACCGGAGTCAGCGGCAGGCCGGAATGTTTTTGCCAGCACACAATGCTGGAACGCTGGGTGGCCAGTCCTGCCGAAACGATACGTGCAGTATCGGTACCGAGCAGCGCAGATATTTTTAGACAGCAACTGGCAAGCGATTCAGCCAGTTCCAGAGCGTCATGCTCCACGTGAAAATCTGCGCCGCGTTGTGTTGCGATGGGCACGTAGGCGTCTGCGATCGTTTGGCCGCGCCCATCGATCACGAGTGCACGACTGGCATGCCCACCCTGATCAAGTGCGAGATACAGAGGCTCAGTCTGCGTGCCGGGGGTCATAAAAGGACGCGGTTATGAATTTGGTGGTAGCGGGAGCTTTGCGGTATCAGCCCGGCGCTGCCGTGTCGGTAACGAGGCGCGGATGCGCTTCATGACCCGCTGTGCCGTTGCCCGGTAGCCAGTAAGTTTGCCCCCATAGATTGCCAAAACCCTGGGGCGCCGGGGTTGGTCGGCCCGGAAAATCACTTCGCGTGACCGCTTGAACGCGTGTCCTTCTGCGGCCGGCAGCACGCGTAAGCCGGCCCATGCTTCAGTAATGTCCGTGATGGTGTGCCGGGCATAAGCCGGAAAATAATGCTTGAGTACGTTCATCAGATAGTTGAGTTCTACACGGCTGGGTTTCAGAAGATCCGGATCTTTCCTATAGGTGCGCTCAGTGGTGCCGACCATGATCTGGTCGTACCACGGCAGGATAAACACCGCGCGCCCGTCGCGGGGGCTTTCGGTGTAATAAATTCCCTGTGTGACGGTGCCATCCAGAATGATGTGCGTGCCACCAACCAGTTCCACTTTCTGAATTGCCGGCGTTGGCGTAATTCTGTGTGCAACTTTATTTACCCAGGGGCCTGCAGCGTTGATCAGCACGTTGCCTGTGCATGACTGTTTGCCATTGCTGTCGCTGTAATGCACTTCAACACCCTCGTCGTGTATCTGCGCGCTGGTAAATTTTGCGGGCATTGCAAGCTCGGCATCCAGGGATTGCGCGGATGCCATTACCGCTTCGGTGAGCAGCCGGTCGTCGGTCTGGGCATCGGAGTAATAAAACACAGCGCGCAAATCCCTGGTCCTGAGTCCATCGAGTTGGTCCCATTGTTTCCTGGGTATTTTTCCGGGTTTGGCATCACTGCGAAAGTTAGCAAGCGCATAATACAGGCTCAGACCAATGCGGATCTGCCAGGGTGCACGGCGAGTTTCTTTATAAACAGGAATAATAAAGCGCTTCATCCTGACAAGATCAGGGGCAACTTCAAGCAACACTTTGCGCTCATGCAGGCTCTCACGAACCAGTGAAAACTCGGCATTCTCAAGGTAACGCAGGCCACCGTGAATCAGCTTGCTGGATTTGCTGGATGTGCCGTGTGCCAGTGAGGATTTTTCGAGCAGTAAAACGGAGTAACCCTCAGCGGCTGCAGCCTGCGCCACACCGACACCCTGAATGCCGCCACCGACTATAACGACATCGTAGTTTTTCAACTGTTGTGTTCCTGTGTCACCGCAAAAGGTGGCGCATTGAGCATCGAGGAAACGGCCATCGATTCAATCATATGCGCGCCCCGGTCGCGCCACTTTGAAGCTGTCTGTCCATCAGTAATTTCATAGAGTACCCAGGCCCACGGTCCGTGCGGCAAATCAATTGCGTGCGGAATTTTTTTGTAATTACAAAAAACAAATTGTGGTGCAAGTTTGTGCAGAATATCCAGGGACTCTGCATTCCAGTCGCGCAGTACCCATCCAGTGCTGTCAATACCATTTTGTTGCGCATATTCCACCACGTCCTGGCGAAATGAGATTAGTGTAAACGGAATGTGCAGGTCCAATAAAGCGGTCTTTATTCGTGCCATTGCGGTTTGTAGTCCGAAATGCTGCACGCTATGGCGCTTAACCTCAATGAACGGATGGACTGACGGCCAGGCGTTGAGATGATGGCACAGGCTGCGCAATGTGATTGGCCTGACATGCTGAAAACGACCGCCCAGGCGCTCAGGTTCACCCACGCACAGATCCTGGATGGCAGCAATGTTCAGGTCAAACACACTCTGCTCGCAGCCGGAGGTTCGCCTGAAATTGTCATCATGCATCAGGAATGGTACCTGATCCTTGCTTAGCTGCAGGTCGAATTCAACGTAAGCGGCACCGGCATCGACCGCAGCGGCCAGGGATACCAGCGTGTTTTCAGGAAACCGGCGGGCAAACCCCCGATGTGCGACTAATGCCGGCATTCCGCCAAATGTCCAGGGATCAGACCGTGACGAGACATGTCCGGAAACATTAAGCACAATTACCGATCCTTATTATTGCAGGCACTTCAAACAGAATACCGGGGCCCTGTAACACTGATGCGCTGGGCAACGGCTGGCCAGCAAACACTGGACAGCCGTCAGGGCAATTTAGCGTTCCTCGTGGGACAACTCAACCAGGCCATGGCGAATGGCGTAGCGAGTGAGCCCAGCCATTGTATGGATGTCCAGTTTGTCAATAATATTTTTGCGATGGCTGTCCACAGTTTTGCCGCTGATACCAAGCTTTTCGGCAATTTCAGAAGTCTTGAAGCATTCGCCTATCAAGGTAACGATTTGTATTTCGCGTTTGGTCAGAACATTAGCCGGCGGCCGGTCAGTTTTTCTGGTGTCCTGATGCACATCAAAATTGTTGATCGACTTGTCAATGTAACGACCACCAACAGCAACCTGACGGACAGCGTTGGCCGCCTGTTCCCCGGAGCTACCTTTGATCAGAAAACCGCGTGCACCCGAGCGAAATGCCTGTTGTGCCTGCCATGGATCAGAGTAAGGAGATACCGCCATGATCCGCACATCCGGCATCTCTTTGGATATCTGACGCGCAGTGCGCAAACATTCATGACCGGTTTCGGGAACTTCGAGAACCAATACGTCCGGGCGATGCTCACGCACCAACCTCAACGCATCATCGATGCCGGCACCGCGACCGGCAACTTTCAGGTCGGACTGGCTGTTCAGGATAGAAGTCAATCCATCACTGAATAATTTTTGTCGATCGACTATAACAACAGAATACATGGCTAATCCTTTTGCGATTTCTGTTAAAGAAGTGAGTAAGCCTCCGGTTCAACAGGGTATTCTTTTTCCTACTTTCCGTGGCAAACTGCCTGATACCTCTGGCTAAGGATATACCTCATCAAGAGAAAATTCATTATATAAATGAGGGGTGTCCAAGACGGCTGGTTTTTTTGCGTCCACGCAAATAGTTAATAAAAACAGTTTTCTACGTGCATGCTTCCAGAAGAGGTACGTATTATTGCGCCGCAGCAGACGGTCTGGCACATGCGCAAATGTAGTCTCGTCGCTCAGGCAGCCGCTACCATCCGACCCAGCGGGCGCCCCCCAAGCAGGTGCAAATGCAAGTGATAAACCTCCTGTCCACCATGCCGATTACAATTAAATAACAGGCGATAACCGTCGTCGGCAATGCCTTCTTTTTTTGCCAGATCACGAGCGATCGCAAACATATGGCCGATCAGCGGGCCATCTTCATCAGTAATGTCATTGGTAGTGGGAATGACTTTGCGCGGCACGATCAGTATATGTACCGGGGCCGCCGGGTTGATATCTCGAAACGCTACTGCCTGATCGTCCTGATGGACAAAATCTGCCGGCAGGTCGCCATTCATAATTTTTTCAAATAAGGTCATGTCAGCTCCCATGTCAGGCTGCCGTTGCAATAGAAAACTGTAGTGGTATATCGCTCGCCAGCGCCCAAGTCAAACGTAGATCAACCAGTCAGAACTGTTTCGGCTGTACAGCGGTACATGCGCGGACTACCGGCGCGGACTACCGGCGCGGACTACCGGCGTGGACTACCGGGTCATGGATCGGGTCAAAGCGGTGCGGCGAAGGCAGTGCGGAGGTGGTGCGGGGGCAGGCTGGATAGTGTGGGTGGTGTGTGGACATAGCGTGGGGATGGTGTGGGGACAGGCAACGAACAGTTGCACATTGAGCAAGCATCGACAAGGCAAATGGCGGGGTGCAGGCAGGCAAGAACAATCGTTGTCGAGCTTGCGTTAACACGCCCTGGG
>JABDLQ010000122.1 GCA_013002925.1 Gammaproteobacteria bacterium
GTGTTGCGCAATCCGTCTGAATCCAGAGCGTCTGATGAGACCAGAATCATGTTGAATATATTTCAAAGAAGTCACGCTATCCTGCTGATAGTATTGGTAATAGTAATCTCTACCGGGTGCACCAAGAAGTCGGTCGACAGACCCCAGGATTCGGCCATGAGCGCCATCACTGCAGGCAATGCCGAAGCAGAACAAACGACAATCGATCTGGATGATTTTGGTGAAAGTTTTGTCCGACTTGCATTGGCTCTCGGTGAACATGATGCCGATTATGTGGATGCTTACCACGGTCCCGAGAGCTGGCGGGCGGAGGCGCGCAACACAGGTAAAGACCTGGAGACCATTATTGCAGAGGCGGACTCCCAGGCGTCTCGCTTGTTGAGTGTACCAACCGGTGACGCTGCATCTGACCGGCGCAAGACGTTCCTGCTCAAGCAGTTTCAATCCCTGCGCGATCGCGCACGCATCATCAGTGGCGCGACACTGCCGTTTGATCAGGAGTCACAGGCACTCTACGACGCAGTGGCACCCGCGCATCCGGCAAACTATTACTCTGCATTTCTTTCAGAGCTTGAACAGATGTTGCCTGGTGGCGGACCACTTCATGCACGCGTCAAAAACTTTCGGAACGATTTTGTAATACCGGCGGAAAAACTGGATGAAGTATTCAAAACCGCGATTGCAGAATGCCGGCGCCGTACACTCGAACATATTGCTCTGCCGGAGAATGAAAACTTCGTCGTGGAGTATGTGACCGACAAAGCCTGGAGCGGCTATAACTGGTTTCAGGGCAATGCCCAGAGCCTGATTCAGGTCAATACCGATTTACCGATCGTCATTGAACGAGCCATCGACCTTGCTTGTCACGAGGGGTACCCGGGCCACCACGTTTATAACAGCCTGTTGGAGAAAAACCTGCTCAAAGACAAGGGCTGGCAGGAATTTTCGGTGTTCCCATTGTTCAGTCCCACCGGACTGATTGCCGAAGGCAGTGCCAATTATGGTATTGAAATGGTGTTTAGTGATGAGGAGCGCTATGAATTTGAACAGCGTGTGCTGTTTCCAATGGCGGGCCTGGATGCGAATCGTGTGCGCGAGTATTACCGCGTTGAAAAACTGATCGGCAAGCTCAATTACGCGGGTAATGACACGGCGCGCCGTTACCTCGATGGCCAGATCGATGCGGCAGCGGCAGCGGTCGAGTTGCAAAAATACGCGTTGATGTCACCAGCCCGCGCGGCGCAGCGCGTGAAGTTTATCGATAAATATCGCAGCTATGTGATCAATTACAACCTGGGCAAGGACATGGTAAGCGCCTGGGTCGAACGCGGCACACCCACCAAAGAAGAGCGTTGGCAACGTTTCGAGACCCTGCTAAGCCAGCCGACGTTACCATCGCAATTGCAACTTGACTGAAGCGCGCCTGTCCACTGCGTTGTGCGGTGGACCGACGGCTTAGCCGATGCCTGCCAGGTCAGGTCAGGTCAGGTCAGGCAGCTTCGGCTTTGCGATCGCGTTGTGCATGATCCATCAGCACCCGCGAGACGCAGGCAGTCACGGCCTTGCCGGTTGCCAGGTGCAAAAACTCATTCGGGCCATGCGCATTGGATTTGGGACCCAACACACCGGTGACAAGAAACTGTACGCCAGGGAACTTTTCACCCAGCATGCCCATGAACGGAATACTGCCGCCTGTTCCCAGATACATGGCAGGGGCCCCAAAAAAGTCCTCTGAAGCCTGATGCATGGATGCTTCGAGCCACGGTGCAAGCTCCGGAGCTGACCAGCCGTCCATTGCCGACTGAATCTCGAAATTAACCCTGGCGTTATACGGCGGCGTGGTTTCCAGCGCGTGCTTGATGGCCGCGGCGGCCGTTTTCGCATCGTTAGTTGGTGGTATGCGAAACGACAGCTTGAGTGCGGTACCCGGACGTTGCACATTACCGGCGTTGCCCATTTCCGGAATGCCGCTGGCACCCGTGACGGACAGGGAGGCACCCCAGGTGTTGTTTAGCAATAGCTGGTATACATCATCAGTGACTGGCAGCATGCCCGGCGCCCATGGAAACTTGGCCACGACGGTTTCACCGAGCACCTCAGCGGCGGCGCGAGCCTGTTGCTGACGTTGCAGTGGAATTTCACACTCAAGTTCGGCAAGGCGCGTATTGCCATTGGTAGCGTCTTCGATTCGATCCAGTAACTCACGCACTACCCGGAAACTTGACGGCACGATGCCGCTGGCAGCGCCACTGTGTACACCTTCGGTCAACACGTCGACATTGAGTGTGCCGACTACGTTGCCGCGTAACGTGGTGGTGCACCACAGTTGATCGTAATTACCACATTCGGCATCAAGACAAACCACCAGGGTGGGCTTGCCGATGCGATCTTCCAGGGCATCCATATAAAACGGCAAATCAAAGCTGCCGCTTTCTTCACAAAACTCGATAATGACCACACAACGGGCATGCGGAATGCCCTGTTCCTGGAGTGCCTTGATCGCAGTCAGCGAACCAAAGACTGCGTAGCCATCGTCAGCACCGCCGCGGCCATAGAGTTTGCCATCGCGAATGACCGGCTTCCACGGGTGCAGATCCTCTTCCCAGCCGCTGAATTCCGGTTGTTTATCCAGGTGACCGTAGAGCATAACGGTGTCATCGATTTGCCCGGGTATCTCGGCAAACAGCAAAGGAGTGCGACCGGGCAGCCGTACGATCTCCAGTGTCATGCCGGGGATATCCTGGGCCTCACACCATGTCGAGGCCAGCTCGGCCGCCTGATCCATGTAACCGTGTTGTTCCCAGTCCGGATCGAATAGCGGGGATTTGTTAGGGATTTTTATGTACTCGCTAAGCGTTGGAATAATGGTTGAATCCCACGTCGAGTCGACATGTTGTTTAAGTTGTCTGGCATCCACTGGCAAAACTCCTGTTGGCATGATGGGCTGCAAACGATGTGTTCGTACCTGTGGCCGGTTCCGGTTCCCACAGGACCATACATCGTTTATCGCGGCAGATTTATACCTTTTATGGTATCAAAATATGACGACTGCCACAGACAGCGTTCAGGGCGTTGGAATGGCAAAAAATTCACGGGCATTGGCGGTCGTGGAGTGTGCCAGTTCGACAAAAGACTGGTCGCAATGCCGCGCAATTTCTGTCGCTATATGAGGAAGATATTTGGGTTCATTACGGCGGGATTTGGGTTGTGGGGTCAAATCGCGGGGTAATAAATAGGGCGCATCGGTCTCTACCATGAGCCGGTGCGCCGGAATCTCACCGACCACATCACGCAGATGGTGCCCGCGCCGTTCATCGCAGATCCAGCCGGTGATGCCAATGTACAGATCCCGATCGAGCAGTTTGTATAACTCCTGCCGGGCGTCGGTGAAGCAATGCGCCACGGCACGGGGGATATGGTCCAAAAAGGGGTCCAGAATAGCCAGGAAGTCATCCAGGGCATCGCGCTGGTGCAAAAACACCGGCAGGTTCAGGGCGGCGGCCATTTCGAGCTGACGTTCAAACGCATGATGCTGCTGCGCGGGAGATGAAAAATTCCGGAAATAGTCCAATCCACATTCACCGGCCGCCACGACGCCATCCTGACGTGCGATATCGTGTAGTGCCGCTTCCGTATCAGTGCTCCAGTCTTTGGCATGATGCGGGTGTATTCCGGCTGTGGCGTACAGGGTGCCCGGGTATTTGGTCGCCAGCTCACAGGCTGCGTGACTTCCGGTAATGCTGGCACCGGTGACTACCAATTGCCGCACGCCAACGTTCATTGCTGCATCGATGACCTGCGCGCGATCACGGTCAAAGCTGTCGTGAGTCAGATTGGCGCCAATGTCGATTAATTCCGGTAATTTCGCGGTCATTTGATGTACCCGGTGTTTGTCAAAGTCGGGTACTATACCGGTTTTACCGCGCATCGCGACCCTGGTGCATCGCGATCTTGGTGCGTTACTGGTTATCTGCGTGTCACTTCACAACAACTAAGAGAGTCTGACTTGAGCGAATCATATGCTGCGCTGCTCGCGCCCCTGGATCTTGGCTTCACTACCCTGAAAAATCGTGTGCTGATGGGTTCGATGCATACCGGTCTCGAAGACCGGCGCAAGGATTACCCGCGGCTCGCCGAATATTTTGCCGAGCGCGCGCGCGGCCAGGTCGGTCTCATCGTAACCGGCGGAATTGCGCCCAATGTCGCTGGCTGGGTTGCACCGATGGCCGGCAAGCTGAATCGCGCATGGGAAGTTGGCCGGCATCGCCTGATCACAGATGCGGTACATGCGGCCGATGGCAAAGTGTGCATGCAAATTCTGCACGCCGGCCGTTATGGCTATCACCCGTTTACCGTCGCCCCGTCACCCATCAAGTCGCCCATCACACCGTTCAAACCACGTGCATTGAGTACACGCGGCGTTGACAAACAAATTCGTGATTATGTGCGCTGTGCGCGGTTGGCGCGTGAAGCCGGCTACGACGGCGTCGAGGTGATGGGCTCGGAAGGCTACTTTATCAATCAGTTTCTGGTCACCCACACCAATCACCGTGACGATCAGTGGGGCGGGTCATTTGCCAATCGCATGCGCCTGCCAGTGGAAATCGTCAGGCAGACACGTGCCGAAGTGGGTGATGACTTTATTATTATCTATCGGTTGTCCATGCTCGACCTGATTCATGATGGCAGTACGTGGGAGGAGGTCGAGATTCTGGCGCAGGCCATCGAAGATGCGGGGGCGACCATCATAAATACCGGCATTGGCTGGCATGAAGCGCGAATTCCCACTATCGCCACGATGGTACCGCGCGCAGGATTTACCTGGGTGACAAAGCGTCTGATGGGGAAAGTGGGTATTCCGCTGATTACGACCAATCGTATCAACATGCCCGATGTCGCCAATGACGTCATTGCCCGTGGCGATGCGGACATGGTATCGATGGCGCGACCCTTTCTGGCGGACTCGGAGTTTGTGATCAAAGCGATGGAGGGTCGCGCCGATGAGATCAATACCTGCATTGCATGTAATCAGGCGTGCCTGGACCATACCTTTAAAAAGCAGACTGCCTCCTGCCTGGTGAATCCGCGTGCTTGTCGCGAAACCGAATTAACAATGCGCACAACATCCCGGCCAAAGAAGATTGCGGTGATCGGCGCTGGACCGGCCGGATTGGCGGCAGCGACCACGGCGGCGCAAGCGGGGCATTCTGTCATATTGTATGAGGCCAAGGATGAAATTGGTGGTCAGTTTAATCTGGCCAAAAAAATCCCCGGTAAAGAAGAGTTTTATGAAACCTTGCGCTACTACCGCCGGCAAATTGAATTGCATGACGTGGAGTTGCGGCTAAATACCCGCGCTGACGCAGAACAACTTCTGGCCGGCGGGTACGACGAAATTATCGTGTGTACTGGCGTTACACCACGCATGCCCGACATCGACGGCATTGATCATCCTAAAGCTGTGTCTTATCTGGATGTGCTGAGCGGCAAGGTCGAGGTAGGCGCATCGGCCGCGCTGATCGGGGCTGGCGGGATTGGCTTTGATGTGGCGGAATTTCTCAGCCAGCACGGCGAGTCCGGCAGCGTCAATGCCGAAGTGTTTTTCGAAGAATGGGGTGTCGACACGGATCTGGAGGAACGTGGCGGTCTGGAGACAGAACGCACGGCACCACAAGTAGCCCGCCAACTGTATTTACTCCAACGGAAAACCACCAAACCAGGGAAGGGGCTGGGTAAAACCACCGGCTGGATTCATCGTTTGTCGTTACGGCATCGCCAGGTGCAGATGCTTGGCGGGGTTACTTATGAGAAGATCGATGGCGACGGTTTGCATATTTCAATTGACGGCCGGCCTGAACGTCTGGACGTGGATCATGTGGTAATTTGCGCCGGCCAGGAACCTGCGCGTGTATTGGCAGATGAACTGCAGGCTGGAGGTAAGTCCTGCCACGTCATTGGCGGTGCCTTGCTGGCTGCGGAACTGGATGCCAAGCGCGCGATTCGGGAAGGGACGGAACTGGCGTTATCGCTTTAGTGGTGAACAGGAAGGGCTTATGGAACAGTTGGATTTGCTGGCGATAAGAAACCGGCAGACACCGCTTAATGTGCGCGAGAGCAGTCGCGCCCGCAACATGACTATCCACGTGATCCCGCATCGTGGCATTGAAATCGTGGTGCCGCGGCGTACCTCGGCGGCGTCAGTACAACGTTTTGTTGAAAAACATCGCCACTGGATTCGGCAAACCCAGGAAGAACTCGATAATTCGACGGACGCCCCGGTGGATGTCTTGCCCCAGGAGATTTACCTGCGGGCAATCGACAAAAAACTGGAGGTAAGTTATCAGCAGTTGACAGGACCGCGTGGCTGGCGCTATCTGGGAACGCAAACCATCGGTCTGACTTGCAGCCGTGCCCACTATGATCAAGGCATCCAGGTCCTGAAGCGCTGGTTGCAGCATGAGGGAAAACGCTGGCTGGTGCCGTGGCTTTACGATGTTGCCGACGAGTTGCAACTGTCGTTCAAACGTGTGCAGGTGCGCGGACAGAAAACCCGCTGGGGCAGTTATTCATCCTCGGGTACCTTGTCGATCAATTACATGCTTCTGTTTCTGGCTCCTGAACTGGTGCGGTATTTGTTCATTCATGAGCTGTGTCACACACGACATCTTAATCATTCCAAAAAGTTCTGGCGGCTGGTCGGACAGTTTGATGCCAATTACAAACGCAACGAAAAACGCCTGAACAACACGCGTGCGTTGATACCTGACTGGTTATTGTCGACGACTATGTGACCGGCGTCAGAAGTCAGATATCAGATTTCAGAAGTCAGATATCAGACAGCTGAAATCTGATATCTGACCTCTGACACGGGGCCAGCAAAATAATCAGGCAGCCAGGCTGCGCAAGACGTAATGCAAAATGCCTCCGTTTCGGTAGTATTCACGTTCCTTTGGCG
>JABDLQ010000140.1 GCA_013002925.1 Gammaproteobacteria bacterium
GACTGGGTTGCCTTGAGTAATAAAAATGCGCAGATCGTGCTCGAGATTTTTGCCAAATACGGGCCTGAGGCTGCAGCCAGTCTGGGCGTCGACGGACTTGATGAAGAAATTTTTGATTTGAACCCAAAGATCTATGAGCGCTCCATGGCCGACACTCGCAAGGTACTGAAACAATTGCAAAAGCGTCACGACAAGGAAGACCATCCGATTGTTCAACAGGATTTAAAAATATTAATCAAATCGCTGAACGACAATTTAATATCTAGCGAGCTGGACCGGGAAAACATGCTGCCCTACTTTAATATGACGCAGACTATATTTCGGGGAACCCGGGCACTGCTCGATCCGCAGATTCCAAAAGAGCGCTACCCGGCCGTGATTACCCGACTGAAGCGGTATGCCGGCATGGAACGCGGATATAAGCCAATTACCGAGCTTGCCAAGGCCCGTACCCGGGAACGCTTTAAAGTGAAAGGCTTGACCGGTCCTTATAAGGGCGAAGTAGAACAGGACCTCGAGCGGGCCCAGACTTTTATCACTGGAATCGAAAAGCTGCTGACCGATAATGATCTCGACGGCTGGCAGCCAGCGTGGACTAACCTAAAGCAGCAACTCACGGACTACAACGACTGGGTACGGGCAGAAATCCTGCCGCGCGCGCGGGCTGACTTTCGCCTGCCGGCCGTGATGTATCAGGATGCATTGAAAAACTGGGGCGTGGACGCCTCTCCACAAGACCTGATTCAGATGGCAACCGCCGGCTACATGGACATTCGCAATGAAATGGTGGCGCTCGCACCTTTGGTCGCAAAGCAAAAAGGCTATGAAACCAATGATTACCGAACCGTCATCCGCCGCCTGAAGGAGGAGACTGTCAATGGCGACCAGCTATTGCCCTATTACCGCAGTGTGCTGGGCGAGCTTGAAGAAATTATAGAGACTCATCAACTGGTGACTTTGCCGGAAAGGGAGGCGGGTATACGGGTTGCCAGCGCAGCGGAAACTGCGGCCCAACCGGCAGCACATCTGGACATTCCCCGACTGATCGGCAATACGGGTGAATTTCCGGAATTTGTGATTCCGCTACTGGAACAAAATGAAGATGGCAGTTGGCCACAAAGTGACGACTCCTACAAAGCCGGGGCCTGGACACTGACTGCACATGAAGCACGTCCGGGCCACGAATTGCAGTTTTCCAGCATGCTGGAAGGCGGCGTATCAATCACACGAGCCGTGTTTGCATTTAACAGTGCGAATGTCGAAGGCTGGGCACTGTATGCCGAAGCAATCGCCAAACCCTACATGCCGCTTGACGCACAAATGATCTCATTGCAATACCGGCTGGCCCGCGCAGCCCGCATGTATTTGGATCCGATGTTGAATCTGGGACTAATCACACCGGCTGAAGCCAAGCGGATTCTACTCGAGGATGTCGTACTTGGAGAGACCTGGGCGCAAAACGAAATCGAACGGTACACGTATCGAATGCCCGGCCAGGCGACTGCCTACTACTACGGATATATCAATTTGCAAGCATTACGCACGCAGACCGAGCTTGCTTTACCGGATGAATTCGATGCACGGTCATTTCACGACTTTATCCTGGCACAGGGATTGCTACCCCCGGATATTTTGCGCCAGGCGGTCATGGAAAACTACGTGCCGTCGCGCCAAAACAAGGCTGCAATGAACTAGTTCGCTGCCGGAACACCAACTCCGGTCCTGGTACCACAATCGATATCCGCCCACACAGGCACTCAACGACCGGCGCCTGTGTGGGTTTTTTTGCGCCGCATGATAATTTCAGTCTGCACGCGTTGATATCTGAATGGCCTGTTTTGTACCCTCTGGAGTCTGGCAAGTGAACTCTGTACTCTGTTTGGCATCTTACACTTATGCTGCGACCTATTGACCCAACTGATATTTCAGGAGCGACGATGACCACATCAACCCATACAAACCTTTACACCCGGCATTTTTTGCTGCCTGCCTTCCTGGCAATTGTTTTAATCATCACCACCGGCACAGCCTCTGCCGGTGAATTTAACCAGGTCATCTCGATTGGTGATGCCATGCCGGCTTTTACAGAACTCCCGGGCACCGACGGCAAAACACTTTCATCCGATGACCTGGATACCGATGTGGTTGTGCTTGTATCGCTGGCAAATCACTGCCCATGGGTGCGGGGCATGGATCAGGATCTCGTAAAGCTTGTTGAGAGTTTTGCCGACAAAAGTGTCACTATCGTGGGCTTTAGTGTCAATCACCGCAAAGACGACCGGCTGGATGCCATGCGCAAACATGCGAAAGAGTTCGGCTACAATTTTGCCTACGTGTTTGATGAGAGTCAGAACCTCGGCCGCGCGCTGGGTGCTGCCCGCACGCCAGAATATTTTGTGTTTAATAAAGAGCGAACCTTGCAGTACACAGGTGCTCTATATAACTCCCCAGCTAAAATGAATCGTGATGGCACAATTAAGTACACCAAAGGGACACCTTCAGAGTTTTATGTCAGCGATGCTATCGAGGCGCTACTGGCCGGACAGAGACCCGCTATAACTGAGACCAAAGCGCACGGCTGTTCCGTGAAGTACGAAACCACCTGACGGTAATGGAACCGCACGTGAAAGCACACGAGCGCCGAAATCACCGCGCCGGATTACGCCGGGCAGTCTCCCTGCATTTATTGGCTGCGCTTGTAACCATTACTCTTGCAGGCTGTTCTCCACAGCCGGCAGATTCACGCGACACGGTGTCGCGTGATACAAAATTAGCAAATGCGGCTGACCCAAGCTCTGCAAATGCCAACGTCAACGTCCAAAAAACAACTGCCCGGAGCGGTCAATCGACAACAGAAACTCCTGACACGCAAATGCAGCCGGTCTCCTTTGAGCAGTGGCAGACTATCCGCGCAGCGACAATACCGGCCATTCTGGTCGTTGACCTGTGGGCAAGCTGGTGCGTTCCGTGCCTGGAGCGATTTCCGGAAATGATCCGCATGAGTCGCGAATATCGCAACCAGGGTGTGGAGTTCGTGTCCTTAAGCCTGGATGACCGGGATGACCCGGAGGGGATCGCTTTCGCTAACGAGTTCTTGCATAAGAATAAACCGCCGTTTGCCAACTATTTTCTCGACGAGGACATTATCGATGGTTTTGAAAAAATCGGTATCCTGGGCATCCCGACCGTTGATATTTATGCCCGCGACGGCACACGTGCTTATCGCCTGACTGGAGACAACCCCAATGCTCAGTTTACTGAAGAGGATGTAGAAAACGCGCTGACAACGCTGCTTGCCAGATGAGGTGCAGGCCATGTGTCGGTCGGTTAGTCAGTTGCTGGAAGAGATGCTGCCTTAGCGATTGGGCAGATTGAGCATCAGAAAGCGGCGCACATTTTCACCCATTACCAGACGGATCTCGCGTTCTGTGAAACCCGTGTCGACCATTTCCTGTGTGAGCTGGGCAAGATTTGAAGTGTCAAACGGGGTTTCTACCGTGCCGTCAAAGTCAGAGCCCAACGCGACATTCTGAATGCCCATCAGGTCTATGGCATAGCGTATCGTTCTTACAATGGCTGCAGGGGTTGCCTCACAGACGGCACCTGGCCAGTAGCCAACTCCGAGTAATGCGCCGTTGTCTGCTAACTCGCGCATGAGTTCGTCTGACAGGTTGCGCTGACTGTCACACGCACCACGCAGGCCGCCATGCGAAAGGATTACTGGACGGGTCGTCACAGCAAGCACGTCGCGCACCATTGCAGGTGAGGCATGCGCGACGTCGATGATGATGCCAAGCTGGTTCGAACGCTTGATTACTTTGCGACCAAATTCGCTTAGACCAGCGCCGGAGACGCCATGCAGGGAGCCACCGAGTTCATTATCAAAAAAATGGGTAAGCCCTGCAAATCGCAGACCCTGATCGAACAAGCGGTCAAGATTTTCGATGTCGCCCTCCAGAGGATGCGCTCCCTCGATCATGAACAACCCTGCGACCACCTTTTCCCCGCTCAGCCTGCGCTTAAGGTATTCAGCAAATTCTGCTTTGGAGCGAACCACAACGAGTTGCTCATCGCTGCGCTGTGCAAATCGGTCCAGTTTTTGCAATTGATAAACGGTGCGTTCGAACAAACTGTCCCAGGTGTGCAATGGCCACATACTCAAAACCGCCAGCAGCGTGATGTCATCGGACTCGGCAGTGTTACTGGCATAGTTAAGCCCTGACGGGCTTTTGGTTACGGCCGAAAACACTTGCACGGCAACGTTGCCCTCCTGCAGCCTGGGCAGATCAACGTGCCCGGTGCGACTGCGTTTCAATAAATCCCGCTTCCACAGCAGCGAATCGGCATGCAGGTCAGCGATGAAGAGACGCTGATGCAGCATTGCAATCTCAGGACGAATTTCTGGCAGTTCTGCGGAGCTCACCACATTCATTGAGCGTTCAACGTATCCCGGCAGAACCCAGTGGACCAATGCCAGCACAGCGAGCACCAACGTCACGGAGCCCCACACCAGTTTTTTCTTCACGGATGTATTCATGTTTTTTATCTTAGGCGGGAAATCAGTCAGATACCAGACAACAAACCACTTGGGAATATAGTGGGAGCAACTTTTGACGCTGTCGAAAAAAAACCGTGCGGGCTCTGTCTCTGACTGAAAGACCAGCTGCTGCCACCGTCTCTGCCTGAAACACTAGCCACTGCCATCGCCTGTGCCTCAGGTACCAGCTACTACCCTCCTGTTTGCCTGACACACAGGTCAGGTAGCGCGGATGGTGCAGCCCATAAAAAAGGGCGGCCAATGGCCGCCCTTTTTCTGGTTCTGCTGCGTACGTCTAGAAACTGTATTTTACACCCAGACGAATTTCCCACAACGATGCGCCGGTCGAGCGACGCTCGCCACCAGGGGCATTGAAGTTCTGGAAAATATACTGGTTAGCCGCTGCGTCGTAATCAGCATCAACAATGTCCTCGATGCGCGGGAAACCGACTTCCTTCAGTACACCCCATTCGTCGTTAAACAGATTGCCAATGTTTTCGATAACGATGAAAGCAGAGGCCTTCTGTCCTTCCCGGAAACCAGGCAGTTCCTGCGACAACCGTACGTCAAACTTGGTCCACCAGCCACTGTCAAATTCGTTTCGTGGCACGATTTGACCGCCATAACCGCTCAACCCAGCCCGATCAGCAAACGCAAAGAATGCTGCCTGATCAAAACCTGGATCAAAGCGCACGCGTGGATCCATCGCGCCGGTCGGCATATACAGCAAATGACGTCGGTCAATGCGGTCACCAAAAATGTCGCCATCGTCATTGGTAAACGAGTAGCTGTAGGGTCGGCCTTCGTTAGCACTGCCGAACACCGTTACGCGTGTATCCAGATCACGCCAGAAAGCTTTGCGATAACCGGCCTTCAAAATAAAGCGCTGAGGAATCTGGTAATTGGAAATCGCACGCCCCGGATTGTTGGCATCAGAGACAGCATTATTGGCAAAATTGGAAAATGCCACCGAGCTGGTCATCGGGCTTACATCTTCCGCTTCTACGTAAGAGTAACCAAACGTCCAGTCGAAGCCATTGTCATATTCCTTGCTCAGCGAAAACGACACGGCTGTTTGCTTGCTGTCACCACCGCTGACATTACCCAGGATAAAATCCTGATTAAAATTTCGGCTCGAACAATTTGCGGCTGTCGGATTGACACAATCCGGATCGGAGCGGTCGATGCTTCGATAAATGGGACGCCCGTCAGGTGCTGTATCTACCTGCGCCAAAGTCGCATCCCGAATAATTGCAGAATCCTGCCCCTTGGTCAGCAGGATGTCACCACTAAGGGTGTAGTCCGAACCCCAGATACCGGGCAGATCAAATCGATAGGTACCACCTAATGCGAACTTCCACTGTGACGGAATTTCAAAATCCGGCGCCATCGCATTTACCGAACTGTTTGCCGTGCCGGTAGCAACAAAATCCACAAATGCCTGTGGAATGTCGTAGCCCGGCCGACCCGCGCCTGACAACGGCACTGTAGGAGCACCCAGGAAGCGCGCATCCATAAGATTCGGTCCATTGAGGTCTGACAGGCCCACATTAAATTCACGCGCCTGAATCTGGGTGACCCCGTCGACCTGATAGTTATTTGTCAGCCAGACATTTGGGTTGCCGCCCGAGTACAGACCGATCCCACCCCTGACGCTAACGTCTTCAGTGAGATCCCAGTTAAATCCGAAACGCGGCTGAATCAGCCCTTCCCCATCGAAATTCGTCGCGTTGGTGAAACCATTACGAGCCATGAAATTGGCATTTGCGGTCGGCAGATCGTCGCTGGTATACCAGTCGTAACGTAAGCCGAAGACCAACTGCAGGTCGTCACCTCTTAGCGACATTTCGTCCTGAACGTACAGCGTATTGATTTCATATTTGAGCGCCCCGGCGGCATCCTGCGGGTTGTTGGTGCCCGCCGCGTTGCCGTAATAGATATCGTCCGGACTCAGTGCTTCCACTTTATCGATGCACAAATCCGGTTGTGCAGGACTACACTGTTCGTCAAAACGGTATTCACCAATACTGTGCTGCAAAAACAGGTTCGCAACATCCAGCGCTTCCCGCTCAAAACCACCTGAAATCACATGATTGTCCAGGCTGTATGAACCGGCCAATTTGAACGTCGTTGACTTGTAATCGAGTTTGTTGGACTGGCGCGAATCATCACCACCGACGAAAACGTTAGCCCGCGAAAAGATACCGTCCCCGTCAACGTCTGCATACGTTTCAATGCGAAACTCGGGAAACCCTACACCATTGCGGGTAACTTGCGAATTGTCGAGTTTTGCATGCCCGATGCGAACTTCAGTACTGAAATTGTCGTTCCAGTCGGAAAACAGGTTGGCTGAATATGCATTCAGCTCTGCACCACGCTGGTAAAAATGGTTTGAAAACTCATACTCGTCATCATCGCCGTCAGACGTTGTCAGGTTGACCCCGTCATTGAAATTGTAGGTCAGGTTAGCGCGATGCTGATCATTGACGTTCCAGTCAAGCTTGATCAGATATTTCTCATCTTCCACCGGTGCGTTGGTGATCCGTGCACCAGGATCATAGTTATAAACATTACGCATAATGGTATCAATACGGGCCAACTGGGCGGCAGTTACCCCCTCGACTGGTCGCCCACACGCCTCATCAGCACCGCAGCGATCAAAGGAATCTGACGTTTCGTCATTTTGATAAGCGGCAAAGAAAAACAACTTGTCTTTAATGATCGGGCCACCAATCGCAAAACCGTAGCGTTTTTCATTAAAGTCACCCGGCGGAATAATCGTGTCTTCCAGGCCACCACCAATAAAGTCATCGGAGGTGTAATCGAAAAATACGGAGCCATGAAACTCGTTGGTACCGGATTTGGTTACCGCATTGATATTACAGGCCGTAAAGCCGCCGTACTGCACGTCAAACGGAGCCAGTTCCACAGCGACCTGCTGAATGGCATCGTACGGGAACGGCATACGTTGGGTCGGATAACCGTTGCGATTTAGTCCAAAGTTATCGTTGAGCTTAATGCCGTCGACAGTCAGGCTGTTATATCTTGAACTTGCACCGTTACACTGGATGCCGTCAACATCGGCCTCATCAATGTAGATACGTGGATCGATGCGAATCAGGTCATTGATATCCCGGTTCACCGCAGGAGCGTTTTCCAGATCATCCAGGCTGAAACCGGTGGCAGGCCCGATGGCGACCGGCGCGCCACGCGCAGCAATCGCCGTCACCGTGACTTCCTCCATGGTGACATCGCCAAGGGTCACTGCAAATGAATACGCAGAACCCAGCTGCACCATCACATCCGTGATGGTCTGATCAGCGTGTTGCGGAGAACTGACTCTGACGGTGTATGGACCGCCAACACGCAAACCGCCAGCAGTAAAGTTACCAGCATTAGTCGTTGTCAATCGCCGGGTATTGCCGGTGCGCGTATCGGTGA
>JABDLQ010000372.1 GCA_013002925.1 Gammaproteobacteria bacterium
ATTATGGCGCCGCAAAAATGGCAGTGCTTGGTTTTATGAACACGTTAGTGCTAGAAGGCGCGTCTCGGGACATCCGCGTAAACGCTTTGTCACCGGTGGCCGCAACCCGCATGACAGCAGACCTGATGCCCGAAGAATACTTGAAACTGCTGACTCCTGACGCAGTGACCGCAGGGGCGCTCACGCTGTGCCATGAAGATGCACCCAATCGCATGATCCTGTGTGCCGGTGCCGGTGGCTATGCATCTACGCGGTTGTTTGAAACGGAAGGTGTGTATTTGCCAGCCGATCAGCAGAGCCCCGAGAACGTGCTCAAAAATATGGACACGATTGTCGATACCGGTGCACAGCGCGCGCTGCAGTCCGGTGGCGAACAAAGTGAAAAATTCCTGAAAATGGCCGTGAAATTTATGGCTTCTCAACAGTAATTATTTACCCGGACAACTGGCAGACAAAAAGAACCTAAGGATCTTAATATGGATGATGCGGTGATTGTTTCAG
Source organism: Gammaproteobacteria bacterium (assembly GCA_013002925.1). Classification (GTDB taxonomy): domain Bacteria; phylum Pseudomonadota; class Gammaproteobacteria; order Steroidobacterales; family SZUA-146; genus SZUA-146. The sequence continues at coordinate 502 of JABDLQ010000372.1, forward strand.
TAGCGCGCACCCCGATTGGCAAAGCCTATCGCGGTGCCTTTAATAATCTGGAATCGCCGTCGCTGGCGGCGCATGCCGTGAGGGCCGCCATAGCACGTGCCACAGTCGACGCACATGATATTGATGATTGCATCATGGGCGCAGCGATGCAGCAGGGCAGCCAGTCGATGAACCTTGGTCGCCAGGTGGCCCTGGCGTCCGGATTGCCGGTTAGCGTGGCGGGGATGACGATCGACAGGCAATGTTCATCCGGGCTCATGGCGATTGCAACGGGTGCCCGACAGATTGCAATGGACGGAATGCCGCTGGTGGTTGCGGGCGGCTGTGAGTCGATTTCACTGGTTCAGAATGAGCACATGAACACGCACCGGGCCGTCGATCCGATGGTGATAGCCAATGCACCGGATGCTTATATGCCCATGCTTGATACCGCCGAGGTTGTTGCACGACGCTACAAAGTGTCACGCAGGGCGCAGGACGAGTATGCACTGCAATCGCAATTACGTACTGCGGCCGCCCAGGCGGCAGGAAAATTTGATGACGAAATCGTTGCAGTAACAGCGACCAAACTGGTTGCCAATCGTGACACCGGTGAGGTGGGTGAAGAGCAGGTTACGCTTGACAGGGATGAGGGCAATCGACCGACCACCACTTACGAGGGACTGGCAGCTTTAAAAACGGTGCGCGATGGTGGTCATATTACTGCAGGAAATGCATCGCAGCTCTCCGATGGCGCCGCAGCAGTCGTCTTGATGAACGGTAAACTGGCACAGCAACGCAACATCGAACCGCTGGGTATTTTTCGCGGCATGGCAGTGGCTGGGTGTGAGCCGGATGAAATGGGTATTGGTCCGGTTTTTGCAGTGCCCAGACTTTTGCAGCGAAACGGTTTGAGCATGGATGACATCGGCTTGTGGGAACTCAATGAAGCTTTTGCAGTGCAGGTAATTTACTGCCGCGATAAACTGGGAATACCCGATGAACTTCTCAATGTAAACGGAGGCGCTATTTCGATCGGCCACCCTTATGGCATGAGTGGTACACGCATGGCAATACATGCGCTGATCGAGGGCAAAAGGCGCGGCGCACGATACGTTGTTGTGACAATGTGCGTGGGTGGTGGCATGGGAGCAGCCGGACTGTTTGAGGTGCTGTAACCGTTTGTGTGTGCCCGAGCGGTTTTGGGCTAGTATGTAACGGGTACCTGCTTTTTGCTTTCGGAGCTTGCAATGACAACCGCGCAACACTTCACACTGCCAAAGACCAAAGACCTGGTGCTGGAGCTTAAAGGCAGCGTGCTCAGAATCTGGTTCAATCGTCCACAGACTCGCAATGCCTTGTCAGCCGCCATGGCTGAAGAGTTTGAGCTGGTGCTGGACGCGATCAGGCAGGAACGCAGCATTCGCACCATAGTTTTACGCGGAAAAGGGGGCATGTTTTGTGCCGGTGGTGACATCAAGGGCTTCAAAGCCCTGATGCAGAGCGGCGTGGATGCAGCGGCAGTAGCGCAGGAAAACCGTGCTTTTGGTGACCTGATGAGCAAAGTGAACGAGCAACCACAAGTGGTGGTCATGCTGTTAGAGGGTGCTGCAATCGGAGGCGGCCTGGGCCTTGCCTGTGTGGGCGATATCACGATTGCAACCCGGGACACGCGCTTTCGACTGAGTGAAACCAGTCTGGGTATTCCGCCGGCACAAATTGCACCCTTTGTCACCGAGCGCGTCGGGCTGACTGCCGCCAGGCGATTAATGCTGACCGGTGCAAAATTTAAAGGGGAAGAAGCCGTAGCTCTGGGCATTGCTCATATGCTGGCAAGGGATGGCGAGCATCTTGAAGAGCTATGCCAGCAGGTGCTGGAGCAAATTCAGTTATGTGCCCCGGGCGCCAATGCCACCACAAAAGCAATTATATTTGCAGCATTGCACGGCCCACGTGCTGATGCGCTGGATTATGCAGCCTTGAAGTTCGCCCAATGCCTGTTGAGTGATGAAGGTCGTGAGGGGGTTGCAGCTTTTGTCGAGAAACGACCTCCCGGATGGGTAAGCGACACTCGGTAAACCAGATGGGTGACGACCGTAAAAAAATTATTTATATCAGCAACCGTATCAATGTCGTCAGTTTTTACGGTGCATAATGGACGCTGGATTATTGCCGGTAAACTTGCCCGGAAATGACGTCTTCGAATATTGGCAGTGACGGGTATGGTGAAACGTAACCCATTGGTACACTATTTCATTAACTTTTTCAGATACACGGGAGCATCGGCATGGCCTACACATGTTTTGAGGTCGAGATAAATGACCATATTGCACATATCAGATTGACGCGCCCTGAAAAGCG
>JABDLQ010000171.1 GCA_013002925.1 Gammaproteobacteria bacterium
CCTCCATCATGCGTGCGGTCACGTGGCGTACAAACACAGGGGCGGCCGGGGATACAGTTGGTGGCATAGTGATCGTGCCTGAAATCGTGTCTGGTACCGGTACTTCCACCAGGTGGTGCAAGGCGGCATCCACCGCCGCAAAATTTCTGCGTACCGTGATCTCGCCCTTGCTGCCATACGTTTTCTTGACTGCGTCCTTGATGCGCTCAAGCGCTTCGTCCGTTGGCAGCACATCAGTAAGTGCAAAAAACGCAGCCTGCATAATAATGTTGATTCGCGATCCCATACCCTGATCACGAGCAACCGCTGATGCATTAATTACGAAAAAACGGATGTTTTTGTCAATGATTGCCTGTTGTACCTGCTGTGGTAATGACACCCAGCTTTGCTGCGCATCGTGCGGGCTGTTCAATAAAAACGTTGCGCCGTGCCGTGCATGTCTCAACAAGTCGATGCTATTGACAAATGCATACTGGTGACAGGCCACGAAACCGGCTTTTTGAATCAGGTAGGGTGCATCGATTGGCTGCGGTCCAAAACGCAGATGTGAAATTGTTCGGGCCCCGGATTTTTTGGAGTCATACACAAAATATCCCTGCGCGTATAAATTCGTGCTCTCTCCAATAATCTTGATGCTGTTTTTGTTAGCGCCCACTGTACCGTCGGAACCCAGCCCGAAAAACAGGGCTTCTGTCAGTTGCGGGTCAGGCGTCGGCCACTGTGCCGTGTCGTACTCGAGACTGGTGTGTGTCACATCGTCATGGATGCCAACAGTGAAAGACGTTTTGGGCTGAGTTTTTGCAAGCTCTGCAAACACGGCACGCGCCATACCGGGCGTAAATTCTTTGGAGGACAAGCCGTAACGACCGCCGACCACCACCGGCATCCTGGTCGTAGCGGTTTTTCGTCCCATTTCCACCAGACTGGCAACCACATCCTGATACAACGGCTCCCCGACAGCACCGGGCTCTTTCGTGCGGTCCAGTACTGCAATTTTCTCGACGGTCAGCGGCAATGCGGCAATCAGGTCTTCCGGGGAAAATGGACGATACAAACGTACTTGCAGCACCCCGACTTTTTCATCGCTTGCATTCAGCGCAGCAACGGTTGCACGGACCGTGGCGGCTGCTGAACCCATGATGACAATTACCCGGCGTGCATCCTCTGCGCCCGTATAGTCATATAAATGATAGTGCCGCCCGGTAAGACGTGCAAACCGGTCCATGGCCTGTTGCACAATCGCCGGTGTTGCCGCGTAGTACGGATTACATGCTTCACGCGCCTGAAAATACACATCCGGATTTTGTGCGGTGCCACGAATAAAGGGGTTATCCGGATTGAGCGCCCGTGCGCGATGGGCATGGACCAGCTTGTCATCGATCATGGACCGAATCTGGCCGTCCGCAAGTACTGCAATCTTATTGATCTCGTGAGACGTACGAAAGCCGTCAAAAAAATGCAGGAACGGCACCCGGGCTTCCAGTGTTGCAGCCTGTGCTATCAATGCAAAATCGTGTGCCTCCTGTACGGATGCCGATGCCAACAAGGCAAAGCCGGTCGTACGGGCCGCCATCACGTCACTGTGGTCACCGAATATGGACAGCGCCTGCGTAGCAAGAGACCGCGCCGCAACATGGAACACTGCGCTGGTCAGCTCACCGGCGATCTTGTACATGTTTGGCAACATCAGCATCAGCCCCTGGGAAGCTGTAAACGTGGTGGTCAGACACCCGGTTTGTAGTGCACCGTGAACGGTACCTGCCGCACCACCTTCGCTTTGCATTTCGATAACTTCAGGCGTTGTGCCCCAAAGGTTAAGAACTTTGCTGGCGGACCATTCGTCGGCGAGTTCCGCCATGGGCGAAGAGGGCGTAATGGGATAGATGGCACAGACTTCATTGACCCGGTAGGCTACATAAGCCGCGGCCATATTGCCGTCCATCATTTTGAATGAGTGAGTTTGCACGTTAGTCCTGACTTGTGTTGGTGGGTTCCACTACCATTTCTATGGCATGGCACGGACATTGTTCAAAACACACCTGGCACCCGGTACAGGCGTCATAGTTAAAGCGATATCGTTTGCCGGGACCCAATTTGACGATGGCATCCTCGGGACAGGCTGCATAGCACCCATCACATTCGAAACAGTTACCGCAGGACAAACACCGTTCTGCCTCAAACCGGGCCTGGTGTTCATCCAGTCCACCGACAATCTCATCAAAGCTTGTGACCGCCTGTGCTCCTTCCATGTGCTCCTGCTCACGCCTTGGGGCATTCGTTTTGTACCAGACATGCAAGCGTTCGAAACCTATTACCGGGTGTTTCGTCATTTGCCGCGCCGGTGCACCACGTAAATACCTGTCGATGCAGGACGCCGCCTTTTTACCGTGCCCGACGGCGACGGTCACGGTGCGTTCGCTGGGGACCATGTCACCGCCTGCAAAGACTCCCGGCGCACCGGTCATCATGTCGTTGGAAACAATCACTGTACCGTCATGTTCAAATTCAATGCCCGGTACCTCACGCAGGAAACCTGTGTCGGTATTTTGGCCAAGCGCCAGGATCAGAGAATCAGCCTGCAAAGTCTCGAATTTACCGCTACCGACCGGCCGACCGTTCTCGATATGCATAATTTCGACTTTAAACTCACTGTGATCAATCTCCTTGATCGAGCGCAACCAGTTAATTTTTACTCCTTCAGTCAGCGCTTCAGTCGCTTCGAAATCATGCGCCGGCATATGTTCCCGGTCACGCCGGTAAATGATCAGTGCTTCATCGACCCCCAGACGCTTGGCGGTACGCGCAGCATCCATTGCCGTGTTGCCACCCCCGTAAATTGCAACGCGTTTGCCCAGCACCGGTGCATTGCCCGTCTCTACATCTTTTAAAAACGTCAGCGCATCCAGAATCTGCCCGGCATCCCGTGCCGGGATGTCAATTTTTTTCGCGAGATGAGCACCAACGGCAACAAATACTGCATCAAATTTACCGGCCGTCCTGGCGGCAACCAGATCTTCAACTTTACAATTGAGAGCAATTTTTACGCCAAGCGCTTCGATACGTGCAATTTCTTCATCTAACACATCCCGAGGCAGACGATAGGCGGGAATGCCGAAATGCATCATGCCACCGGCAAACGGACCGGCCTCGTGTATTTCAACTTCATGGCCAAGACGTGCCAGATGATACGCAGCTGACAGGCCACTGGGTCCGGCACCAATAACCAACACACGTTTTCCGGAGGCCGTGGCGGTGATGCGCGGTTGCCAGCCATGGTCTCGCGCCGCGTCGCCGAGGTAACGTTCCAGAGCATGAATGCTGACGGTCTCGTCGATTTCGCTGCGATTGCAGGCAGATTCGCATGGGTGATAGCACACGCGCCCGTGCACAGCGGGAAATGGATTATCTGCCATCAATGTGTGCCACGCCTGTTCATCGTTACCGGCCTGCAGATGTGCCAACCATGCCTGAATATTTTCACCTGCGGGGCAGGCATGATTACAGGGCGGCAGAAAATCGACATAGACGGGACGTTGCGTGCGTACCGGTCCGGTACCACG
>JABDLQ010000211.1 GCA_013002925.1 Gammaproteobacteria bacterium
AAATGTTGTTTACGTTCAGCAGTAAATTCCCACCATTTACGCGGTGGCCCACCTTCCATATAGCGTACCACTGAAATGAATACGTCAATGACGCACGGGTCCTGGCGTACGCCGGTTAATGCGCACAGATCGGCGTGCATTTGATAGGGGTCTTTACCTGCTAGCTGCTGTGGATCAGTAAAGCCAAGCAGCACCAGGTCCTTCGCAATTGCAGGACCGACATTGGGGATATCCTGGAATCGGTTGATTTCTTTGCGCGTCATTGTACTTTTTCTCCATTTGCGTGGGCGCTGCCGCTGCCGGCAAGGGTTGTTCACATTGTCCCTTGTTACTGTGAACACGGTGATACTGATGATACACCGGCACGTAGTTGTCAGCATCTGGCGACACAGTGGCTCATGCAGGAGTTGATATTCGATACGAAGGCAGAGCGTTGCTTGTTTTTGTCGCACCACCAGGTGATTGGTAAGCAAGTGATAGCGAAATGGCTTGCAAAGACGCATTTTCAGGCAAACAGTAAAATGATTTTCAGCACCGACTGTGCACTTTTGTGTGGCTGCCAGGGCTCCGGTCATCATTAAAACTTTAATTGCATTGTTGTGGTGCAATCAATATGTCACAGTGCGCTGTCGCTGCCGTTTACGCAAAAAGGTTCATCGAATGATCCACACCCAAAAACGCATACTGGGGTTCTGGCGTTGCTGGGCATTGGTGGTCGGTGGCGCAATAGGCTCCGCAATTTTTATGATGCCGGCGCTGCTGGTCACATACGGCGGGCTTGGTTTGATTAGTTGGGCGGCGGCGGCTGTTGGTGCATTGTTCATCGCTATGATGCTGGGCAATCTGTCACGGCGTGTGACCAATGCTGGCGGACCGTACGCCTACGCGCGTGCAGGGTTTGGTGATTTTGCCGGTTTTCTGATTGCGTGGGGTTTCTGGATTGCTTTGTGGACCGCTTGTGTCGCCATTACGATTGCCTTTACCGGCTATCTGGGCGCGCTGATCCCCGCGATAGCGGCTAGTCCGCTGCTGACAATAATCGCGGGATTGGCGCTGATCTGGTTATTTGTCGGTGTCAATATTGCCGGGGTTCGCGAATCCGGAATAGTCGGGCTGGTGACGACTGTCCTGAAACTGATACCGCTGGTCATTATCGGCACCATCGGGCTGTTGTTCGTGAACACCGAAACCCTGCCACCAATGAATCCGGGTACCGCGAATTCTGCTTATCTGTTTGCCTCAGCATTTGCGCTTACCTTTTGGACTTTCGTGGGTATCGAGGCAGTCACCGTACCGGCCGAGAATGTTATCGATCCTGATAAAACGATTCCAAGAGCGCTGATCATTGGTACATTGACCATAGCCGTAGTGTATTTGCTGGTTGCGTTTGCAGTCATGGGAATGATACCGGCTGACCAACTGATGGCGTCCAGCGCGCCGTTAGCAGATGCCGGCGTGCGGATAGCCGGCCGCTGGGGCGGCACGGTGGTGTCCGTTGGTGCCCTGGTGTCGATGATCGGTGCTTTTAATATCACGCTGCTCGCGGCCGGTCAGACGGCTATGGCTGCGGCACGCGACGGGGTTTTTCCACTGATTTTCCAACGCATGACGAAGCGCGATACTCCCGGTGCATCCTTTGTGATCATTGGCATACTGGCCAGCATGATGCTGGTTATGAATCAAACGAAAGGGCTGGTTGGAGCCTACACATTTATTCTGTTGATCTCGACGCTCACGGTGGTAATACCTTATGCGTTTTCGGCAATGGCAGGTCTGCTGCTGGGCATCCATGATGATAAAATCAGCGCAGCTCGCAAAAAACGCGAAGCCTTTGTTTCGATTGTTGCCTTTGCAATCTGCATGTGGGTTATCGCCAGTTCCGGAGAAGAAGCAGTGTACTGGACGTTTCTTTTATTGATGGCCGGGGTTCCGGTGTACGTCATCGTAACGCGCAACGCCCGGTTAAGCGCCCGCATGACAAAATGAATTCAGATAACCACATCAACGCAATTGCAGAGCAGCTAAAACAGGCCCGTCATTGCGTGGTGCTGACGGGTGCGGGCGTGTCGGCTGAAAGCGGCATACCGACGTTTCGTGATGCGCTGTCGGGGTTGTGGGAAAAATTCAGACCCGAAGACCTGGCGACTGCCGAGGCCTACAGAAAAAACCCGGAAATGGTCTATGCCTGGTATCAGTGGCGCCGCCAACTCATCAGTGATACCGAGCCTAATGCCGGCCATTATGCGCTGGCCGAGCTTGCCAAGCGGGTTGAGCGGCTGACGCTGATCACTCAAAATGTTGACGGTCTTCACCAGCGCGCCGGAAGTGCAGACGTCATTGAGTTTCACGGCAATATATTTCGCAATCGCTGTTTTGCCGAAAATACGGCGCTCGCTCCGGATACAACCCGTTCCGAAAAACCACCGCTTTGTCCTGTTTGCGGTGCAATGGCCCGGCCGGATGTCGTCTGGTTTGGCGAGGCTCTGGAACCACAAGTATTGCAGGCAAGTGCCGAGGCGATTGACGATTGTGATGTTTTTCTGTCGATCGGCACCTCGTCACTGGTTTATCCGGCATCTGAGCTGGGTCTTGCCGCCAGGAGCAACGGCGCTGTGCTCATTGAGATCAACCCGCAGCAAACACCGCTAACCGCAGTGTGTCAGTTTTCGGTAACCGCAAACTCAGCCGGGGTGCTTCCACACATGGTTCGTGCGCTAAAAACATGAGGACTAGCGTGTTGTGAAACAGGCGCAGCAGACTTGCTCGCGGCTTGCTATTCAGGTGATCAAATTGCGCAAGAGCCCGGTTCACTAAATCTTTTGGGCAGGTGTTTCGCGGTGTTTATATTCTGTGCGTTTTCGTCATTACTTTACATAATTATCTAAAAATCATTACGCAGGTTGATTCATCTTTACATGCATACAGTATGCAGGAAACTGTCGTGAAACCCACCGACGGAGATGGTTTTAATTTGACATATGTCAACCCGGTACCCGTCGAAGTACAGGAGGTTTGTGCTGTCAGAAAAAAGTGCATGTCGTCATGAAACGCAAGGACACACCTGGTACCCATAATTATTTGCTGAGTAATGCGTTGCCCAAAAGCAATGAAAAATCAGACGTTTTTGCACCCCGCCTGTGCGAGTTCGGGGTGTTTTTTTCCGTGCTCACGCGAGTGGGCCTGAAAAATCATATCTGACTGATTGATAAATGGAGATTTGCCTGAAATTTCGTGCAGTTGACATATTCCGGGGATTCACTCACTCTGTAAAAGTCGGGAATCGCTAATGGTTAGAAAAGGCGCGCCGGCAATAAGAAAACGCGGCAGCGACAGCATGGGTCTGACCATTGACCAGGGCCGCGATTAATTAATTTATATCAGGGGAGAGACCCAACAATGAAACACATTACCCGTTTGATTCTGATTTCGCTGGGGCTGATGATTGCATCTGTGCAAGCCTCTGCCGCAATCCTGGCATTTGACAATTTTGACTATGCCGACGGTAGTCTCGTACCAAATGGTGGCTGGGCCACTCACAGCGGCACCGCCGGCGACCTGCTGGTTTCGGGTGGGCAGGTTGTGGTCCAACACGGCACCCCCTCTGAAGACGCCAACATTGAATTCACAGGTGTTGCGGGAGACATCTATTACGGGCTTGATTTTACCGTCAACGCCTCAGGTATGATCATCGGAACAGACAACGAATATTTTGCCCATTTTAGAGTGGCCGACAGTTTTGATTTTTCAGCACGGCTGGATGTTGTTTCTGCAACCAGTGGCGGTGACTTTACCGTCGGCATTGCGTCTGACGATTCGACTGCGGATGCCATCTGGGGTACAGACCTGGATTTCGGGGTAACGTATCGTGCCGTTGTGAAATACGACCAGGTGAATAATATCGCGACGCTGTGGATCGATGCACTCTTTGCCTCCGATACCTCCATTGTCGGCGATGACCGGGCTGATCCGGGTGATATGGTGAACTCGTTTGCCCTGCGCCAGTCAGATTCAGATTTAAACGAGACGGTGTTGGTCGACAATCTTGTCATCGGCTCAACGTTTGACGATGTTGTTCGCGGTGCGTCACCGATTCCAGTGCCGGCCGCCATCTGGCTGTTTGCATCCGCATTGGGTCTGCTGGGTTTCAAAGGGCGAAAAGCA